>JAYEGR010000140.1:0-7694 GCA_034659175.1 Thermodesulfobacteriota bacterium
CGGAAGTTAAGCTTTTCAGCGCCGATGGTACTGCCTGGGCAACTAGGTGGGAGAGTAGGTCGCTGCCGGTATTTTTCTTATATATATAAATGGTTCCTAACTTAATTGTTGGGAACCATTTTTTTTGGAGTGGAATTTAAAACTGTTGCACCCACCCTTTTACCCTTCTAAAAGGCCGGTCGGCCGGACCATTCGGATCCATGGTAGTGGCAGTTAGTGCATGTTGTCTGTGCCTGATTATTGGTGCAAGAATATCCTTCTTGGTTATGAACTGTGAACGAATGACAGCCGCCGCAATTTTGTATATCAGTCGTATAGGGAGGATCGCCGCCATAGGTGGTGGAATGGTGGATCTCCCCGTAGTTGTCCGCCTCGCAGCCGCTGTGAAGTTCCGCGTCATCCTGATGGCACCTGTTGCACAGATAGTCCCAGTTGGCGTTATCAAGCTTGTCTGCATCAGTTCCGTAGCTGATGGTAGCGCCAAGCGCCGCGCCGTTGACCTCCTTTCTGATCAAAAATGCATTAGATGATCCGTGGGGCTCATGGCAGTCAAGACAGGAAAGAACATACCCCAGGTCACCGCTTCCTGATGTATAAGGCGAGTCCACTGTGATATAGCCGTCGGCATCGCCCTTGCCGTGTTTTTCAACATCCCAGTCGATCGTTTTCAGATTCCGGCTCAGGCTTGTACTCCATATAGTGTTTGTCGAGTTATGGCAGTCAATGCAAAACGTGTTGTAATCAGGTGTCTTTCCCGCCTGTGTGGCCCTGTCGCTGCTCGTTCCGTCAGGCTCCAGATTGGATGACGAGTAGTATTGCGGAGGCTGATAGTCAGCGCTGTAACCGGTTGCGGTCATCCGTTCACCAGGGCTGCCGTCTCCCCACAGGTTATTATGATCCGAAGGCCTGGAAATGGCCGTGTTGGACGAATTTCCAGGCGTTGCCTTGTTCCTTTTTGCAATATGAACATTATGGCATCCGGAACATGGGCTGCTTGATGCCGGAAAGTCTGTGAACGATGGATGGCTGCCTGAGCCCGACTGGCCGGTGATATATCTGTATAGATCATAGAGATTATGATAAGATGTAAGGTTGAACGTGTCCATAATAGAGGCGGCGGCATCTGATGAATAACCGCCGAATGTCCGGCAGTAGCTGTAATTGAAGAAGGCGGGGAGCGCCTGAAACGTAGCGCTTGACGTGTGGCAGTAGAAACAACTGTTGTCATCCTGAACATATGGTTTTACCGTCGGCAAACCGGACCAATTGTTTGCAAGAGAGCAGAAGCTGTCCGGACCTTGGGCCTTATTTGCATCCGGCGTCGGCTCATCCCCTCCGATGCTTGCATGCTGCTCGTGGCAGTGAGCACAGTTTCCCCGGCTGTATTCGCTGGGGAACGGATTTTTTCGTTTGACCCCGCTGCTGCTGTTGCCATGGGCGGAATCAGTAAAAGTTCCGGCAAAGGCAATACCGCTTCCAAGGAACATAAAGGAAACAATCAAAACAAATATTCGTTTCATTTCGTCACCATGAACTATGATTTTCATATGCTTTTATAAAATACTTCTATTATTCTATCATAAAAACGTTTTTTGCTTAAGATTATTACGTAACTTTCTGAATTGCCATTTAAAAATGATTTTTCGATGATATCATATGACCAAATTGATGTCACCGGAAAAGACCCTGTGAGCAGTTCCGTTATCATCTATTATAATAAGAACCCCTTCCGAATCAGGTCCAAGTGATTTTCCGGTCACTCTTTTTCCTTTTGGTGTAAGCCATGTCATTTTTTTTCCCTTTATTGCATCCCTTGTTTTCCATTCCGCAAGGATTTCGGTAAAGTCAGCCTGCTCCAGGCGGGTCAGTATGTTGTCCACAGCTTTTACGATTCGGGCAAATATTTGCCCCCGGCTGAAATATTTTCCGGAATGTGCCATTAGTGAAGTCGCCTTGGAACGCAGTTCAGAAGGAAATGATTCAAGAGGAGTCGATACGTTAATCCCGATTCCAAGGACTACGCAGGGTTGGCCTGAGGTGACGGCGCCTTTTGATTCGCAAAGGATTCCTCCAAACTTGCGGCCGTCAAGGAGCAGATCATTGGGCCATTTGAGGCCGGGCTGCAACCCGGTTTCCTCCTCAATTGCCAGGCAGACGGCAACCCCTGCGGCCAATGATATCCTGGGCAGGTCTTGAGGCGCCAGGTTCGGGCTTACAATCATTGAAAAGTAGAGGCCCGTGCCCGGCGGGGAAAACCAGGAACGTTGCAGTCGACCTTTTCCCTTTGCCTGGGTTTCAGCAATTACAATGGTTCCAGGCAGGGTTCCGTCACCCGACATCTGCATGGCCGCCGTGTTTGTGGAATCGGTTGAATCAAGCATCCGAATCGGATGGTCCCCAAGCAACCCTGTTGCCCTTATTGTATTCCAGGTACTGTCGGTCACAGCTTCACCCTTGTTGCCGGTCATTATAAATTTAATTACAAGGTAATCCGAATTTGCAAAAAATGGGAGGGGATTTTATGGTGGAGTAAATTATGCGCAAAGATTTCATTGTGAGCGCTATAATTCTCTTCATTTTTGGCCTTGTATGGGCTATATATTGCTGGTCATGTCAGACTTGGAACAAATAAAAACGAATCTTCGGGATCTCAGAAATAATCTCAATTTTCATTCTCATCGATATTACGTCCTTGATGATCCGGTGATCTCCGACCAGGAGTATGACCGACTTTTTCAGGAACTGCTGAAGATAGAGGCCCGTTATCCTGATCTGATCACGCCTGACTCTCCAAGTCAGAGGGTCGGCGGCACCCCGTTGTCGAAATTTCAAAGCGTGGAGCATACTTATCCTATGCTCAGCCTTGAAAACGCCTTTTCTGATTCCGATCTGCTTGATTTTGAGGAACGAATAAGGCGTTTTCTAAAAATTTTCACGCCTATTTTCTATGTGGCTGAACCAAAACTGGACGGCCTTGCTGTGGAAATCGTTTACGAGCATGGCATTATGGTAACAGGCTCGACCAGGGGAGACGGGCGTGTTGGAGAAAATATCACGAATAATTTAAAAACGGTCTCATCAATTCCTTTAAAACTGTTTTCTTCCGGAGATTGGCCGGTTCCGGAAAAACTTGAGGTCAGAGGCGAGGTCTTTATTAATTTTAAAGGATTTAAAAAGCTTAATGAGCAGCGCCTTGCTGACGGAGAGAACCTATTTGCAAACCCCAGGAATGCTGCTGCGGGTTCGCTCCGGCAGCTTGATTCCAGAATCACAGCCCAAAGACCGCTTGACTTCTTTGCCTACGGAGTCGGTAATCCGTCTTTTCTTCCCTGCCGGAACCAGGATGAACTATTGAAATATCTCGGAATATTAGGGTTTAAGATCAATCCTATGACTACTTTGTGTAGCGACATGAACCGGGTGATCGCCCATTTTGACCGATTAAGTAATGTTCGTGGCGGCCTGGCGTATGATATTGACGGGATGGTAGTAAAGGTTAATTCATTTGAACTGCAGACACGGCTCGGGAGCAAGGCCAGGAGCCCCAGGTGGGCGATCGCCGGGAAGTTCCCGGCATCTCAGACTACCACCCGTCTTTTAAGCGTAGAATTCGGAGTGGGTCGGACCGGTGCTGTAACACCCGTGGCAATTCTTGAACCTGTCGGCATCGGCGGGGTCACTGTAAGCCGTGCCACACTTCATAACGAGGACGAAATTAAGCGAAAGGATTTACGTATCGGGGATATGGTCCTGATTCAGAGGGCCGGCGACGTGATCCCTGAAGTCATAAAACCGATAATCGATCTCAGAAAAGGAAATGAACAGCCTATCCGCATGCCGGACCGTTGTCCTGAATGCAATCATGAACTTGTACGACCGGCTGACGAGGCCGTGATCCGGTGTCCAAATCCCCTTTGCCCGGCACAGAGGCTGCGGTCTCTTATTCATTATACAGGCAAGGCGGGCATGGATATCGAGGGCCTCGGAAAAAAGGTCATGGAACAACTGGTCTCGGAAGGACTTATTAATGACATCCCTGATATTTACGAAATTGAGCCGTCTGACCTTATAGGACTTGAAGGGTGGGCCGAGAAATCGGCAGACAATGCTGTCCAGGCTATTCAGAGCAGCAGGAAAACCAATCCGGCCAAGTTCATTGCCGCCCTTGGAATCCGTTATGTGGGTGAAGTAACAGCCCAATTGCTTGAAGATCATTTTATCACTCTGGACAGTTTGATGAACGCAAGCGAGGCGGATTTCCATGAGATTGAAGGGATCGGGGAACAGGTGGCGGGAAGCCTGAGCAAGTATTTTAGTGACCCGTCTGTTCGGGAGATGCTGGATCGGGTGATGGCATTGGGAATGGAAATTATCCCCCGGTCGCCGGCAGCGGAACGGCTTCCCCTGGCAGGCAATGTCTTTCTTTTTACAGGATCGCTTAAGATTTCCAGGAGCGAGGCAAAGGCGCGTGTAAAAAAATTAGGCGGTCATGTGGCATCATCGGTCAGCAAAAAAGTCACTCATGTAGTTTGTGGACAAAAACCCGGATCAAAAGCAAAAAAGGCTCAGGAAATGGGCCTGAAAATTCTTTCCGAGGAAGAGTTTGAACTGGTTTTGTCGGGCTGAATGATTATATTGACGTCAGGTTGATTAAAAAAATCACATGGTGAAATTGTCATGGCATCAAGACGGGTACACATTATAGTTGAGGGACGCGTGCAGGGAGTATTTTTCAGAGATTATACCAAGGAGGAGGCTCAAAAACTCGGCCTGACGGGCTGGGTGCGGAATCAGCGGGACGGGACGGTTGAAGCCGTGGTTGAGGGCAATGCCTCTAGGATTAAACAGATGATTCAGTGGTTTCACAGAGGCTCCCCCATGTCTGCCGTAACCAGAGCGACTGTAACTGAAGAGGAGCCTGTGGGTGAAAGCGCTCCCTTTGAAATACATTATTATTGATTAACACGAACCCTTAACAATAGCCCAAACGAACTTCGGGAGACTGAATGGAAGAGAAAATGTGTTTTGCAAACGGGCAGATCCACGAGGCAAGTATGCGAATAATCTGCCCTGATTGCGGAAATGACTCTGATTTTTTCGAGGTCGCTGACGAGGTTATTATTACAACGCAGTATACGCAGAATTCCGATGGAAGTTTTTCCCAGGTCGGAGACGAGTCACAGGTCCTTGGTGAGATAAAATTATTCTGCGGTGAGTGCAACGCTGATCTTTCTCAGTTTTACCAACGCTTTCTGGAAATGCTTTTTTGAATCAATCCCGCAGAATCATAAGGGATAATAATTCCCTGCGCGCCCAATACGACTCTCTTTCCAATGGAGATATCATAATAGGCCGAATTCGCGTAAGACCCTTGGAAGAGGCCCTTCTTCTTGACCTGGTTGAAAGGGGCGTTAAGATTTTTCCTTCCGCCCGCGCCCAGCTTGCCGGCCGTTCAAAGACGTTTCAGGCTCTCCTCCTCTTGTCATTCATGCTGCCCCACACCAGGGTTGTCCATGATATACATGATCTGCTTCGGGTTTTAAATTATTACGGGGAATCAGGGATATCCCGAGTCGTCACCAAACAGGACCGCAGCAATGCCGGGATGGGTATTCACCTCTGGCATTCAATTGAAGATGTCTATTCCCAGGCATCTCTGGGCGTATTACCCTTTCCATTTGTGGTCCAGCCGTTTTGTTCCGGCAGTAGTGATATCAGAGTGATCCTGCTTGGCGATTACGTAGAGGCCTACCAACGGAAAAATCCGCATAATTTTCGAAATAACCTGCATTTCGGCGGAAAGAGCGAGCGCTGTGATCTGTCTGGCAAGCAGATGTCCTTATGTAGTAAAATAATGGAGCGAGCAGGATTTCCGTATGCTCATATCGATCTTATGGTGACTGAACATAATGAGACCTATCTTGCTGAAATAAACCTGCGGGGCGGGATCAAAGGCGCCGGGATTTCTCCTGCTGAATACAAAATAAAGATAGAAGCGATTCATGAAACTGCGCTGAAGGCATTTCTGACGGGGCAGTAAAAGGACAAAAAAAACGGGTGAATGTCTTATGACATACACCCGTTTTTTTGACAGATCAAACTGCACTAAGCAGCGTCAAACCACTTTTTGATTACACACAACCTGTAGGCTTAGGCAAACCGGCCATTTTACATGCTCCTTTGCCTGGTCCTGACGGAAACAGCTCGTATATTTTCTTCAGCTTGAAACCGGTAGTTTTGGAGAGAATACGGACCATCGGTGCGATGCCGTTCTTTCTATAGTAGTCTTGCAGTGTATCGATAAGCGCCTGATGCTCATTGGTTATCTCAGGAATTCCTTCAACAGTCTGGACATAACCTACCCAGTTTTCATCCCATGAATCCAGACCACCTGACAGGAAACCGTCTTCATCTACGTCGTATGTTACTCCATTATGCTCAACTGTTGCCATTTCAAAACCTCCTTTTGACTTTTTTCACGCAAATAATTTGGCCAATTAACTAAAAAAAATTTCAAAGCACAAGAAAGAACCAACCGGCAGTATCGTGCTGCCTTCACAAATGTCGGCACGATAATACATGCCTGTTTGAACCTTTTTTTCTATCCTTAGAATTAAGACAGTCATACATACCATTGAAGTTTTGCTTTGTCAAGTCGTCAGAAACGGATTTTTTCGTTTGGCAGGCGCCCTTACCCTTTTACTTCGAAAAACAGTCCTAGGTCTGCCGGTCAGTAATTTGTAGGTTTGCTGCGTGAGTTGACAGTGTCTTTTTTTCAATTTTATTGAATATTTCCCCTATCCCTGATACATAATTATTATTGAACTCTTCCAGAGAGTTCCTCCATAGGCCAATAATCACCAATTTGCCTTAATCGGGATTCTCTCAATAAGTATAACAAGGAATAAGCACTCTCCCATAACACCCGAGAATAAACCTATGTTCTTAAAACAAGCCTGTACTCCGCGCCAAAGTGTCTTTAACAAAGATCGTCGTGATGTTGTCCTCGATCTATCCGATCTCCTGGAAGGGAAAATTGATGGTGAGGATTTTTTTGATGAAAATTTACCACCTCCGGAATGAAAACCTTGCTGGAAAAGACATTCAACCGCTTGGACGGGACAAGTGACCAGGCATCTACTTTTCTGCTTACTCAGGCTATGGGTGGCGGTAAGACACATAATATGATTGCCTTAGGGCTTCTTGCATTCAATCCGGGACTGCGTGAAAAAGTGCTTGGTTCAGATGGCCCCGGGACAAGGCTTGGCAAGGTAAGAGTTATTGGGTTCAATGGACGACAATCAGATGCGCCGCTTGGGATCTGGGGCGCCATTGCCGATCAGCTGGGCAAAAAAGACCTGTTTAAGCTTTGTTCATCAAAAACGTGAAAAAAATTTACGTTTTTGATGAACAAAGCAGCGATCGCAAGTTCCTGTTTAATTTGAGATTGATCCATGATCAATGAGTTGATAAGCCTCTTCGATTTTTGATGGTTGCTCCGAGGCTTGAAAAAGTTTATTTTTTAAACCCTTTGAAATCATTGGGTTTCTGAAAAAGCTTGTCGATGAAATTGCCAACCACAGCCATTTCCAGCCTTTTGGTGTAACTGTGTAGAATGACATCTTTTTTTGCTTTACGATTATTCCCCGGACAATGAGTTTGCGTATTTCATAGCGAATTTGTGCGGAATTTCG
>JAYEGR010000141.1:0-7590 GCA_034659175.1 Thermodesulfobacteriota bacterium
TATTTCAAGGAAGAACAATCTAATAACCAGAAATGTTTTATTTTTTACGGAAATAATTTAAAGAATGACGTGTCTGGCCTAATTTTTAAAGACGGCAAAACACCTCATAGCAAAAAAATATACAATAGCCGATTGGCCCTAATGCAGTAAAAAAACTGATTCTCACGATATACAACAAAACCGGACGCAATACATGTACAGGGGACAGCCGAAAACAGAATTGTGAACCTCTATGTAGCAATTATTTTTGTCAAACAACTCCCTGCCGAGGAGCGGATACCTGTTGTTATATTACCCTGCTCTCATGGTACTGCTCCATTATGGGAAAGGGTAATTATGCTGAGATATTGACCATTTTACGTTCATTCATACAATCAAACTGGAGCATGAATGACGATGTTTTCTGGGATTTGCTGTGGCTGCAGAATCTGGCGTCATCTGATGCTAGAAAAAACAAGGAAAATGAGGAAAACACCTTTCAAAGAGATTATATTACCCCTTATATCTCCGACTTTTCCGGCTACTATTGCACTCTCAGCAATATTTCCTTCCTACACCATCTATTAAACGAAACAAATTGTATTATAGGGAGTGCACAGCCTCTTAGGGCTTTTGAGGATAATGCAAAATCGAAACTAAACGACCTTATTCATGCGCTGGGTAAAAAAGAACTGAATAAAATCACCATGAAACCGGAATTTCAAGACAACAAAAGGTTTATTCGCATATCCAGAGAGCCCATGCGCAAACAAACCGTATTGAAGGAAGACGAGAAGAAAAGTTTATGTGAGGATGAAAATCTGGGGTAAACTGAATGCGGTTAACTAATTGAATTGGTAGCCATTGACACGTTATCCTGTTTGTCCTGCCGATTAATAAAAAAAGGGGGATGATTCTATGCTGAAATCGTCCCCTCTTTTATCCCTTTCCGCAACGTCAGCCAGGCACGGGCTCGTTCAAAAATAATTTCCCATTTTGATGCACCGAATGATGCAGGATCCTGTAAGCGTTATAATTCCCACTTATAATCGGGAACGGTTTGTAATAAAGGCCGTTGATTCGATTTTTAAGCAGACTTACAGGAAGTTCGAAGTCATTGTGGTGGATGACGGTTCAACCGATAATACGCAAGAACTTCTGGCTGGTTACGGGGATGACATAGTCTGCGTCAGGCAGAAAAACCGTGGTCCGGCCGCGGCCAGAAACACCGGAATAAAGGCGGCCCGGCACGATCTGATCGCCTTTCTCGATTCCGATGACTGGTTTGACGGAAAAAAACTGGAGATACAGACCAAGGCCATGGGTCGGGAACCTTGCTTTTTAATCTCCCATACCCAAGAGATATGGTACCGGCGGGGACGATTATTAAACCAGAAAAAAAAGCACCATAAATCAAGCGGGAATATCTTTGCAAGGTGCCTCGAATTATGCGCGGTGGGCATGTCTACCATTATGGTTCGAAAAGAGCTGTTTGACCGGGTAGGACTTTTTGACGAGAATCTCAGGTGCTGCGAGGACTATGATTTATGGCTCAGGGCCTCAATTGACCATAAATTCCTGCTCATAGACAGGGCCTTGACATATAAACAAGGGGGCCGTGAGGACCAGGTCTCGTTTTGTTACCAAACAGGCATGGATCGATTCAGGATAAAGTCTATTTTGAAAATCCTGGAATCCGGCAAAGCAAACTCTGACCAGACAAGACTTGCAAAAAAAGAATTGGTTAAGAAATGTCTGATTTATGGAAACGGCTGCATAAAACATGGAAGAGCTGAAGAAGGCGCGTATTTCCTGCGGATTGCGGCACGGAATTCAGAGAACCAGCTAATCCTGTAAACAAAAAAAATTTTTTATATAAGAAATGCAATAATAATGAAAAATAGAATAGTTATAAAATTTTTCCTGATTTTTATTTTACTTCTGTCCGGATGCTCGACACTTCCACCAAGACTACATAAATCAGATCTGAATTCTGAGTTTAATTATTCACATGACATTTCATTTACTGAATATATCCAAAAAACCCGGCTCATGATTAGTAAAACCCGCACGGATCTGGATAATACAGACAAAGAAAAAATTATATGGGCCAATAGCCCGTTTGAATTGATACCGGATGTTAATCTTTATCCTGAAACAGAAAATAAAAAATTTAAAAAAGGTATCCTCCTGATACACGGTTTAACGGATTCTCCCTATCTCTTGAGACCTGTTGCACGCCATCTTCAGTCTAAAGGTTTTTTGGTGCGAACAATTCTCCTGCCTGGACACGGAACGATACCGGGCGATCTTTTATCCGTTAAATATGAAACATGGATTAAGGCCGTTGAATACGGCATGTATCGTCTGAGACTCAATTGTAAAGAGACTTATATGGGCGGATTTTCAACAGGGGGCGCTTTAAGCATAAATTATTCCTTAAAAAATCCTGACAAAATAAAAGGCCTGATCCTGTTCTCGCCCGCCATCGGCATCAAGACCAAGGCAGCCTGCCTGAGTGTTTATTTAAATTATGTTAAAGACTGGCTTAATGTTTATGATGACAATGATTATACAAAATATGAATCATTCGCCATCAATGGCGCTGCCCAGATATATAAGCTCACCCTGAGAAATAAAGAAATCCTGGACAAACAAGATCTAACCCCGGACTTTCCGGTGTTTGCAGTATTAAGTGAGGACGATAAAACTATTGATCCCGAAAAAACCCTTGATATCTTCCACTTGTATCTGAAATCCGACAAAAACAGAGTCATTCTGTATACTACGGAACCTGGAAAATACAATAATAAGGACCTGATTATCGCACAAAACAGTTATCTTCCTGATCAGCACATTCTGAATTTTGGACATATCTCCATAACTGTTCCGCCTGATGACCCGCATTACGGCAGAAACGGCGACTATAGGAATTGTCTCCATTATTTAAAAGAAAAAGATGCTTTCAGTTCCTGTCTTGAAAATCCTGATATCTGGTGGGGGGAGACCAATAAAAAAGGGCTGGAATATGCTTCAAAGAATAATCTGCTTATCAGCAGGCTTGCTTTTAATCCACATTTTTACCGGATGATCAAATATCTGGATGATTTTTTATCCACAGTAGAGTAATCACTCATCAACCCCTTAAAACGTAAGCTCCATAAATTCAGATTTTCACGTAACTTACCTATATTACAGCACTGTCAAAGATCGGTTCACCTTGACTTTTCGCTTCACGTAGGATAAATTTAACAGTTTTTGTGATTGCAGACCCATGTTGTGACAATCGTGTCCGGTCTTGGTCTAGACAAATAAGGCTTGGGCGCTGTAAATATTCGGCTTGATGCCGGAAAATAGCTAAAACTACCAAGCTGTAAATGTTTGGCAACGCACCCCAAGGGCACTTCCTGCGGGGCGCTTCACAGGGAGGTGAGCAGGCTGATCAGCTATACTTAGGTATGCTGGGCAGCCTGATCGCCTTCCTGTGGAGTGTTGCCGAATATTTACATAATGAGGATGCTGATTTGACTGTAAAGGCATTAAAGGGCTTTAAGGATATTTTGCCGGATGAGGTGCGGACCTGGCAGATGATAGAGCAAATTGCCAGGGATATCTTTCACAGGTTCGGATTTTCCGAGATCAAAACGCCGGTTCTCGAAAAAACGGAACTGTTTGCACGTTCCATCGGCGAGGCCACTGATATTGTGGAAAAGGAGATGTACACCTTTGACGACCGACACGGCGCGTCAATCACAATGCGTCCGGAAGGCACGGCATCCGTCCTGAGGTCATTTATAGAACATGGCCTTCACGTCCAGCGTCCTGTGCAGCGGCTTTATACCATGGGCCCCATGTTTCGATACGAAAGGCCGCAAAAGGGGCGTCTGAGGCAGTTTCATCAGATGAGCGTGGAAGTTCTCGGCTCTGACAACCCAAAGGTGGACGCAGAGGTCATTGCAATGGCCCGCCTTCTGTTCAATGAACTCGGCATTTCCGTAACACTTGAGATCAATTCACTGGGATGTCGAAGCTGCAGGCCCTTGTTTAACAGCCGCCTGGTCGAGTTTCTTAAAGAGTGCGCCGGCCGTCTCTGTCCTGACTGCGAACGGCGGCGCCTCACAAATCCGCTTCGCGTACTGGACTGTAAGAATGAAAAATGCCGGGCCCTGTTTGACAAGGCCCCGGTCATTTCGGATCACCTGTGTGATCAATGCAGGGATCATTTCACAGACATGGAAGATGGATTAAAACTCCTTGATATTCCCTATTCAGTAAACCCGTTCATGGTACGGGGACTTGACTATTACACGCGCACCACCTTTGAATTCGTTTCAAATGCCCTGGGCGCTCAGAGCGCAGTAGGGGCCGGCGGACGCTATGACGGACTGACAAAAGACCTTGGCGGCCCTGATATTCCTGGCATTGGTTTTGCCATTGGCATGGAACGGCTGGTGCTGCTCATAAGCCAACAGGGAAAAAATGCCCATGCAACGTCAATTGATCTCTTTGTTGCCGCACTGGGGAAAGCTGCCCGGGAACCCGCGTTTAAAATGGCACACGCCCTTCGAGTCAAAGGACTTCAGGTTGCAATAGACCACGAGGGGCGCAGCCTTAAAAGCCAGATGAAACAGGCCGGCCGCCTGAATTCCGGTTACACATTTATTATTGGTGATGACGAACTGGAAAAAGGAGTGGGCGCCCTGCGGAACATGGTGACCCATGATCAGAGTCCTGTTACCCTGCCGGGTGATTTAGAGGACTGGGCAGCCAAAATGGTTAAGATTATCAAATAAAATAAAGGAGCGCAGTCCTATGGAATCCATGGGCACACTCAGGCGTAGTCATAAATGTGATGCACTTGGCGCGGGCAATATCGGAGAGGAGGTGACCCTCATGGGTTGGGTGCTGCGGCGCCGTGACCACGGCGGGGTCATCTTTATAGATCTCAGGGACCGCTGGGGTCTTACACAGGTTGTTTTTAACCCTGAACTCAATGCCAAGGTACATAAAAAGGCGCATGATCTTCGAAGTGAGTGGGTGCTCGCAGTAAGGGGCAGAGTGGACAGACGGCCCGAGGGCATGACGAATCCGAACCTCAAGACAGGAGAGATAGAAATTCTTGTAGATGAGCTGCGCATCCTTAACAAGAGTAAAACTCCTCCGTTTCCACTTGATGAAGACACGCATGTATCTGAGAATCTTCGGCTCAAGTACCGTTACATTGATCTAAGACGCCCGGGCATGGCGGAAAATCTGATCTTAAGGCATAAGGCCGTTCAGGCAATCCGATTATTTTTGAGCAATGAGAATTTTTTAGAAATCGAGACACCGGTACTGACCAGGTCTACGCCGGAAGGCGCCCGCGATTACCTGGTGCCGAGCCGGGTCAATCCAGGCAAATTTTATGCCCTGCCCCAGTCGCCTCAGCTATTCAAACAGCTCCTCATGGTGGCCGGCATGGACCGGTATTTCCAGATAGTAAAGTGCTTTCGGGACGAAGACCTTAGGGCCGACAGGCAGCCTGAATTCACACAGATCGACATGGAGCTTTCCTTTATTCGGGAAGCAGACATCTTTCGTATCTCCGAAGGGCTCATGAGCAGCCTTTTTAAAACAACACTTGACCTTGATCTTGAGCTGCCGTTTGCGAAAATGAGTTACAGGGAAGCCATGGACCGTTTCGGAACAGACAAGCCGGATACAAGGTTTGGCCTGGAACTTATAAGCCTGACCGACGTGGTCGGGGACTGCGGCTTCAAGGTATTCAGGAGTGTGGTGGAAAAGGGAGGCCTTGTAAAGAGTATCAACGCAAAAGGCTGCGCCACATTCTCGCGCAAGGAACTTGATGATTTAACGGAATTTGTCGGTCGCTTCGGCGCCAAGGGGCTTGCCTGGGTCAAGATCAAGCCGGAAGGAGAATGGCAGTCCCCGATCGCCAAATTTTTCACGGATAAAGAACGGGACAATATGTCCAAAACCCTGGAAGCCGAGCCTGGGGATCTTATCTTTTTTATTGCCGATCAGCCTGCAACCGTTCATCAGGCATTATCGGAATTGCGGCTTGAACTGGCGAGGCGCCTGGACTTTATTAAACCTGGAACGTATAATTTTCTCTGGATCACCGATTTTCCGCTTTTAGAATATGACTACGATGAAAAGCGTTACACTGCTGTTCATCATCCGTTCACAGCGCTCCATGAGGATGATTTTGATCTGCTTGAATTCGAGCCAGGCAAAGTCAGGAGCCGGGCCTATGACATGGTGCTGAACGGAGTCGAGATCGGCGGCGGAAGTATCCGTATCCATCAAAAGGCTGTGCAGGAAAGAATTTTTTCAGCCCTTGGAATCGATGAGGCGGAGGCAACGGAAAAATTTGATTTTCTTCTCCAGGCCCTGGACCTGGGAGCGCCGCCCCACGGAGGGATCGCCTTTGGCCTTGACAGGCTGTTGATGATTCTGGCAGGCCGGAATACCATCCGTGACGTAATTGCATTTCCAAAGACCCAGAAAGCCGCCTGCCCGCTTGCCGAAGCACCGGCATCAGTCGCGCGCAAACAACTAACCGAACTCTTCTTACGACCGGACTGGGAACCCTGATATGAAAACCATGAATAATGAATTGCTTCCACCGCATATCCGTTACATGCTTGACCCAGCCGTATATCCGCATTCAGTTGACAAAGTCAAACTGATCCAGACCCATATTTCTTTTGTTTTCGTGGCCGGTGACTTTGTGTATAAAATCAAGAAACCTGTTGATTTTGGTTTTCTTGATTTTTCGACCCTTGAAAAACGAAAATATTACTGTGAACAGGAAGTGGTTCTGAACCAGCGCCTGTGTCCTGAAATATATCTGGAAGTAGTATCGATCAACCAGTCAGGGTCTGATTTTTCCATAAATGGGCCGGGATCGGATAAGGATTATGGAGTTAAGATGGTTCGTATGCCGGAAGATCGCATGATGGTTAATGTTATTCGGGCCGGACAACTTACCAATGAGATGATAGACAGTATTGTTGATGCTTTAATTCCCTTTTATCAGAATGCGGATAATAGTCCTGAAACCCAGGCATACGGCACTTCCAAGGCGGTTGCCGTGAATGTTCTTGAAAATTTTGAACAGACCAGGGAGTACATCGGGTTAAAAGCATTAAGCAAGGAGCAGTTTGAACAGATCAGCCGATATTCCCGCGAATTTCTCCTGAATGAGGACCTGTTCAATCATAGGATTTCCAAAGACCGTGTAAGGGATTGTCACGGCGATCTTCATTCCGCTAATATCTGTCTGGCCGACAATGTATACATTTATGACTGTATCGAATTTAACAAACGACTAAGATACGGTGACGTGGCAAATGATGTAGCGTTTCTTGCAATGGACCTGGACTTCCACGGACTTGAAGAGCTTTCAGCCCGTTTTATCGAGCGATTTAAGAATGCATCAGACGACCCCGGGCTTGCCGAAGTCCTGAATTTTTATAAATGCTACAGGGCCTATGTCCGGGGTAAGGTCGGTCTTTTCACTGCCCATGGGCCGGAAGTTGATGAAGCAGAGAGAGCATTTTCCCTTTCCCTGGCCGAAAAGTATTTCAAATTGGCCCATCACTATGC
>JAYEGR010000142.1:0-24780 GCA_034659175.1 Thermodesulfobacteriota bacterium
AATTTGCGGAGTGGCCGCTTCGACTTTTGTCGGAGGGAAAAACACCGATATCGGCTTCGATTTTCCCATCATTGTTTTTGTATTGTTTCTTTATTAAAAGATTAAAAACACCATACAAGGGGTATAAAAAACAAGAAAATTACCACTAAGGTACTAAAAGTCAACAGCAGACTTGACCCTCAATTCGGGGATTTTTTCCCCCAGCCCCCACACTACCCCACAAGCGGGTCTACCCCAAGGGCACTTCCGATGGGGCGCGCATAGGGCGGTTCATCAAGGTTACCGGGCAGTAGCCGGGTAGTGAATCCTCACCATCTGTTCTTTGACAGAAGTGATGACTTGAGGCTGGTTCTTCCATTAAGCGCCTGAACGATACTCATTCATTCGGATTCAATGTATATTCAGAGCCCATGGATACTTTTCCTCTCCCTGATGTTCGGCCCTTCACCATGTGTCCGAGACATTACTCCCGGCGTTGGGATACTATGAC
Source organism: Thermodesulfobacteriota bacterium (assembly GCA_034659175.1). Lineage (GTDB taxonomy): Bacteria > Desulfobacterota > Desulfobulbia > Desulfobulbales > DAOVYS01 > DAOVYS01. The sequence continues at coordinate 491 of JAYEGR010000142.1, forward strand.
CTCTGTGCGTAATAAACAAGAAAACAAAAATGAAGAGGAAATTTTGTTCAAGAGTCATTATGTTACCGTATGACATATGTTATGATTTTTGAAGTCAAAGGTAGGCCAAAGTGAGCCCCTCTTTTTTGTTTTTTTCTTGACATTCGTATACAAATGTACGATTGTTTGTTCGTGAATGGCAACGAACTACTCAAAAAACTAAAAAAACTGGCGCGGCTAAAAAACGGGGAGCATTCGCATTTTCTGACAACAAGCTGAAAAATGAAAAAATTTTGCTTGTGACTTAAAATTTCTGGTGTTTTTACTGTCACCGAGCGCTGATTCTATCCAAAAAGACATTGAATAAAAAGGTGGTTGAATAATGAAAAACTTTTTATATCCAGCGAAAATTGAGAAGGGTGAGGATTGTTTTTTTCTTGTGACCTTTCGTGATATTAAATTTGCCGCAACTGACGGTCGAACCATAGAAGAAGCCAAGGAAGAGGCGGTTGACAGCCTTAATGAGGCACTAGCGTCAATTATTTCAGACAATGAACCTTTGCCGTTGCCAACCAAACCCAAAAAGGGTGAATATCTTATTGCACCTGACGCCCTTATTGCAGCCAAGGCCGCTTTATATGTAGCTGTGAAAGAGGAAGGTTTATCCAAAACAGCCCTTGCAAAAAGGCTTAATCTATCCGAGGCGGTTGGGCGGCGTTTGCTTGATCCTAACTACCAGACCAAAATAATAAATATAGACAAAGCATTAACAGCTATGGGTAGGAAAATGATTATCGGATACGCTTAACACATAATTTCAGGTAGAGTTGACCTTGGTTTGTATTTTTAAAACTGGTCAATAGAAAATTTTCCTCAATTTACGCTAATAATTGGATTTATTATAAAAATTAACCAAAACTAAACATGGCAATAATCTCAAGCAGTTATAAAAAATTTTTACTGACCGGTTTTGAAAATACCTTATGGGAGAATGAAAAAAGTGTCAAGCATAAAGGAAAAGAGGCTACTTTCAGAGATCACAGTTTTCCGGCTGTTTATGTTTCGGAAATGAGGTCAGGCGTGACTTTTTGATATTTCTGGAACATTAAAGTCAAAATGTCAAACCTTACCTGATGGGGACTTTCACCCCACAAAAAGCACCAGACTTAGGGTCTGGCGCACCGAGCCTGCGAAACTCCGGATGGGGCGCCTGAGAACGATTAAATCAGAACTTGTTTTGCTTTGCTGATATCCTTTGAGATCTGATCGGCAAGCTCGTCCGGGCCGGAAAATTTTTGTTCTCCTCTCAGGAATTGCAACAGATTGATCTTTATGGGTTTGCCGTAGATATCCTGGTTGAAATCAAAAATGTGGGTCTCAACAGAGAGTTTCGATTCGCCGAACGTGGGGTTGTACCCGATGTTCATCACCCCGCCGTAGTATTTGCCTCCATATATGACTTGAGTGACGTAGACGCCATGCCTGGGGCAAAGATCCTCTTCCGAAATATGTAGATTGGCTGTTGGAAAACCAACCACCGGGCCGCCCCGCTGTTTGCCCATCATTACCTTGCCCCTGATCTGGTAATGGCGGCCAAGGAGTTTTTTAACATCCCTCATGCGGCCCTGTGCAACCAGTTCGCGCACCCTTGTGCTGCTTACAAGCATGTCGTCTTTGTAATATGCTTCCACCACGGAGACGTTGAATCCCTTGCGCCGGCCCTGCTCCTTTATAAAGGATATGTCTCCCTGCCTTCCTTTTCCAAAGGCGTAGTCATAGCCGACCACGAGTTCCTTTACTCCCATCATGTCGATCAGCACCTTATCAACAAAGTCCTCGGCCGTGGTTCGGGCAAATTCTTTTGTAAAAGGAATGATTAACAGAACATCGATTTGCGCATGCTCAATGAGTTCCACTTTCTGTTCCCGGGTGGAGATGAGTTTTATTCCAAAGTCCGGCCGAACGACCTGCAGGGGATGGGGGTCAAATGTGATTGTCACGCTCGTACTGTTGATCCGGCGCGCCTTTTCAACTACCTTGCTGAAAAGGATCTGGTGGCCGCGGTGGACACCGTCAAAATTGCCGATCGTTACCGATGTGTTTTGAAAAGGTTCCTTTATATCTGAAAGACTCTCATATATCTTCATTGTTCAAACAACTCCGGGATATTGAACATAGCGCCCTACGGGCAAAAACACAGAACAATTAATTTTTTCGTCATTCCGGCATGTAGTTAGCCGGAATCCAGAACACAGCCAATTACTGGATTCCGGCTAACTACATGCCGGAATGACGATGGTTCATCCTATGCGAATCAGCTAAACTTTATTTTTCCGGTATACACCAAGGGATGGGGATAACCCTGTCCCTTAAAATGAATCCGCACATTAATCGACCATAGAAAAAAAAGAAACAATCTATTCCGACGCGTCCGGAAAAATCATAAGGGTATCATATTTGGTGGTTCTAGATATTTTCCGGCATCAAGCCGAATATTTACCCCGGAACCTTGGATCATGAAACTTTGAACCTGAATAATTACGAATTATCTTGACAAACTACCCTGGAAGAACTTAAAATTCTTTTTTTAAATGTGCCGAAGTGGCGGAATTGGTAGACGCGCTAGGTTCAGGGTCTAGTGGGGGTTTCCTCGTGGGAGTTCAAGTCTCCCCTTCGGCACCACATGTATTAAATACCGTGCAATTCTAATGAATTACGCGGTTTTTTTATGCGTGGATTGCGACTGACAGGGGTTGATTTTGGCGGATTCTTTAATGACCGGCATTGCCGGTTTTTCGTCCAAACAGTATGAAATATCGATCTGGTCTCTGGTCTTAGATGCGGCCGACGTCCCGCACATGGTAATTCTGCGGAATCGTGAATGGCTGATAATGGTACCTGAGCCCGCCCTTGAGTATGCCAGGAATGAAATAGCCGCATATGAGCACGAAAACAGTAACTGGCCTCCTCCTCAAAATAATACGGCAGGCATATCCTCATTCGAACTCGACAACAACCCTCCCACGATCCTTGTCATGGGCGCACTGATAATTTTTTTCGCGATCACCGGCCCATGGTCGATCACGAATTCCTGGTTTAAGGCCGGAGCGGTTGCAAGCCGACTGATCCTGGAAAACAACGAATGGTGGCGTATTGTTACAGGACTGACTCTTCATGCCGATTCCGTCCATGTTCTCAGCAATGCGATTATCGGGGGGATTCTGATCCATTTTCTATGCAGGACGATTGGTACCGGTCTGGGGTGGACCCTGACGCTTGTTTCAGGCGCACTCGGAAATGCAATTAACATTCTGTTGAAATCGGGCGATTACAACAGTGTAGGCTTTTCTACAGCAGTATTCGGCGCTGCAGGAGTGTTGAGCGGGCTTCGCATTCGACTGGGCATCAAAGCCTTTAAAGGCATACTTCTTCCTCTGGGGGCAGCCTTTGGTTTGTTGGCGCTATTGGGGGCCGAGGGCAAAAGAACAGACCTTGGAGCGCATTTGTGGGGGCTTACGGCAGGAATCGGGCTGGGGGCAATCCTGGCCGGCCTGCCTTTATTTTTCAAATGGATCAAACATCCCCGAATGCAGACGGTCCAATTTATTTTCTGTTTCCTTATCGTATGGGGATGCTGGATGGCGGCCCTGAACAGCTAGTAACCTACGACATTTAATTTTATCAATGTCATAGGTTCCGGGTTCAAAGGTTCAAGGTTTATTTGATCGGAATTTTTCCCATTCAATCCTGAACCTTGAACGTGGAACCTTTGAACCTGAGTAGTTGCGTTTTTTTGGTTGAAAATAAAATGTAAATCTGGAATAGTATTCCTGGAATTGACTAGTAAGGGTCTCTCAAAAATAACTTCACATTTTCATGCGTCGATCCATCTCGCATGGCTGCGTTGTTCGTCGGTTAAATAGCCCTGCTATTCGCCATACCTGAAAATGTAAATTTGTTTTTAGGCAAACCCTTATCTCTCCAAGTCTCTCAGGAAAGATAAATTTTATTGTACAACACCAAAAAAATGTCGTTGGTTAGGCATCAACGACATTGAGGAGCCTTAATATGGCATGGGATGATCAACAACCTCCATGGGGAAAGAATAAAAGGCCTGCAAGTCCGGAAGATTTTATTGTCGCCCTGATTGATAAAATCAAGAAAAGTTTTTCAGGCGGCGGCGATCATGACGATGGTGGGGGAAGTAATAGCGGGGGCGAATCTTCAGGCGGTTCAGGAATTAATTTGAGTAGTATCAAAAAAATTATCCCGATAGTTGTAATACTGGCAGCAGTAGTATTTTTTCAGGGAGCTTTTTTTAAGATCCAAACAGGGTCGCTTGGAGTTGTGCTGCGTCTGGGGCAATTCAACAGGATTGCCGAACCGGGACTTAAATTCAAAATTCCTCTGGTTGACGTAGTGTATAAGGTGGACGTTCAGGCAATCCGCAAAGAGGAGTTCGGTTTTCGGACCAGGACGGCGGCCCAGAAGTCCATTTATGAAAGAAGGGGCTTTGACATGGAATCGCTCATGCTGACCGGTGACAAGAATGTCATTAATGTAGAGTGGATTGTCCAGTACAAAGTGCTGGATCCTGTCAATCTTCTGTTCAAGGTGCGGGAAGTGGAGCAGGCGGTGAGGGACGTGTCCGAAATGACTGTCCGCAGGATAGTTGGCAATCATGATTTTGATTTTGTGTTGGACAATCGCGAGGTGCTCGGGGCGTCCATGGCCAGGGAATTGCAGACCACGCTGAATGATTATGAAAGCGGTGTGGAGATTACAACGCTTCAGCTTCAGGACGTGAATCCGCCCGATGAGGTCAAACCGGCCTTTAATGAGGTTAATGAAGCAGACCAGGACCAGAAGCGTCTGGTAAACGAGGCGGAAGAGATCTACAACCGGGTGGTTCCCAAGGCCCGGGGCAATGCCAAGAAAGTACTTGAAGAGGCACACGGTTATGCCGTTGAAAGGGTCAACCTGGCAAAGGGTGAAACCCACCGATATCTGGCCGTGCTGAAGGAGTATAAGCAAGCCAAAAATGTTACCCGGGAACGGATGTATCTTGAAACCATGCATGAGGTCCTGCCAAAGGTGACCGAGATTTACGTGATAGACAAAGAGCAGCGATCAATACTGCCGTTTCTGAATCTGAGGGACGGGAAAGGGAAACTTCTTGGCGGTTCCAAGGTCGAAAATTGAAATATCGGCCACCAGAATCTGATTCCGTAATAATTATAATAGGACAGGGGAGAACCTTGTGAAAAGTTTTTTAAGAATTTTTATGATCGTAGTGGTATCCGGATTAATCCTTTGTGCCTGGGATGGATTTTTTATTCTTGATGAAGGGCAGCAGGCGGTTATTACCCAGTTCGGCGCTCCCGTGGGCGATTCGGTTACCGAGGCCGGGCCTCATTTGAAGATCCCGTTTATCCAGAAGGTCAGGTATTTTGAAAAAAAATTACTTATATGGGATGGCGATCCCAACCAGATCCCAACCAGTGATAAGACCTATATATTTTTAGATGTCACGGCACGCTGGCGGATCGTGGATGCTCTGAAATTTCTGCAAACCGTGAAAAACGAGACCAGGGCGCAGACCATACTGGACGGTATTATTGACGGTTCGGTCCGTGATCTGGTTAATAAAAACAAGCTTGTGGAGATCATAAGGAGTTCCGACTGGGAACCCGGAACCACTGCTGACAGGATGGTGGAAAAGGAAGCAGACGCAGCCATCCTGTTCGGCCGCGACAAAATTGCCAAGATGGTCCACGAGGCGGCGTCAAAGATCACGCTCCGTTACGGTATTGAACTGGTTGATGTAATGTTTAAACGAGTGAATTACATCAAAACGGTCCAGCGTAAGGTCTTTGACAGAATGATCTCTGAACGGAAGCGGATTGCCGCGGAAAAAAGGGCCATGGGAGAGGGAGAGAAGGCGGAAATACTTGGCAAGGTACAGCGGGAACTAAAAGAGATCACATCCAAGGCAACGCGTGAGGCCCAGGTGATAAAGGGTGATGCGGATGCCGAGGCCGCCCGTATTTATGCGGAGGCATATAATAATGATCCGGAATTTTACACTTTTTCAAAGACCCTGGAAAGCTACCAAGAAACCATGGGAAACAACACACGCCTGGTAGTATCCTCTGATTTGAAATTTTATAAATTTTTAGATTTGGCCGAATAATTTGTTCCTGATTTGTAAGGCAATCAACTTTCATCCTTGATGAGAATGTCTGCGGATACGGGATATCCCGGTATGTCGCGTGCCGCGTCAAACGGAATCCTGCCCTTTTCCTTTAAAAGCCTTTGAAACGCGTCAATGTGGGCCTCTTTTTTAAGGCGGTCCATATTCATCACGGTGAATCTGCAGTTGCAATTTTTGAGTTGGCCATCACACCACGGACATATTTCCAGGGGGCATCCATATGTGTGATATTCGCCTGATCCGGCGTAGCAAACCGGGCAAAGTTTTTTTGCGCAGTCAGGATCATATGCTGTGCCGTTTGACAGGTCGCCGTATTTGTCAATAAATGTGTCCCGATCAACTATTCGGAAGAATTTCAAGACCTCCTCTTCCCAGATTCCATCGGCCAGTTTTCCTAAGAATTCGGCCTTCTCGTTCGTTACCAGGTAGATATAGTCCGCATACATCGTTGTGGCGCAGATCAGGAATACCCCCTGTTTGCGAATCAGTAGATGCAGTTCTTCTATGAAATCGTCACGAGCATCCGGAAGAAAGCTGTAAAATGTATGAAAAAGGTTTAGGGCAATAGCGTCATTTTCATATCTGTTTACAAAAGATTTCGCTTTTTCCAGATGTTCTTCAGGAACCGCATATTTCATCAGCAACCTGATTTCTTTTTTGCGCTCGCCAAGCGTGTGTATAGTCATGGTATTCTTCTATAACCGATTGTTGGTTATGGCCTGTATCCAGCGCCGGGTTTCTTTTTCGATATCCTCTGCCTGGGTCAGGGCCGTGACCAAGGCTATTCTTCCGGCATTCAATGCCGTCAGTTCAGGGACATGTTTTAATTTTATGCCTCCCATTACTGTAAACGGCAGATCCGACACAGAGGAAAAGGTCTTTATGGCATCTGTTCCCAGAAAAATAGACAGCCCCTCTTTGGTTTCCGTGGGATATAGCGGACCGATGTTGAAATAGGACGCGCCTCTTGCCCGGGCAGTGGCCGCCTGTTCCATTGTGTTTGCCGAGACGCCTATAATGAGATCAGGGGCGATTTTTTTGACCTCAGCGGCAGGGACGTCACTGTTGCCCAGATGAATACCGTCGGCGCCGGTCAGGAGGGCAATATCGACCCGATCGTTTATGATGAACAGAGCCCCTGCCTTTTCCGTTTCTCTGCGGAAAAATTGCGCTTTTTCAAACAGGGCTCGGTCGTCTGCATCCTTGTCCCGGAGTTGGACAATGCGGGCTCCACCAGCAAGCACCTTGGTCAGCCACTCATGGTCGGAACGGCCGTTGGCAAGTTTTTCGCACGAGACCGGGTAGACGGTCACTTCGCGAATAAATTTCTCAATTCTCCTGTTATGCACGGAATCGGGGTTTTCCATAAAGGCTGATAGCTCCATTGTATTCAACTTGATATTTGAGGCTCTTTTAATATATTAATCAAATTAATTTAATATTTCACCCCGGAATTTGACCCTTTAAAGCGTTTCAAAGCAATGAGCGATTTTTCCGGACCGGTCTTGAAGATGAGTACCGGATACTTTTGAGGTTTAAAAAATGTTGGATAAAAAACACATTACAGAAGAAAAAGTAGAAGTCGGGATTCAGGGTAAGACCTATTATCTGCCCCTGATAATCGGTTCGGAAGGTGAAAAGGCGATCGACATCCGTTCACTGAGGGCGCAGACGGGCTGTATCACATTGGACAGCGGCTACATGAACACAGGGTCATGCAGCAGCCTGATTACCTTTCTTGATGGTGAAAAGGGGATTTTAAATTACCGTGGTTACAGGATAGAGGACCTTGCTGAACACTGCTCCTTTGTCGAAGTTGCCTATCTATTGCTTCACGGCTATCTCCCCACTCTTGGAGAACTCAATCATTTCAAAATGTTAATGAGCGAATTTGCCCTTATCCATGAAGACATGGTCCATTTTTTCGATGGATATCCTCCAAACACACCCCCGATGTCCATCCTTTCATCCATGGTCGGTTCACTGATCAGTTTTTATCCTGATATGGTCAACAATCCCCTGGAAAATATTGATCTGATGGCATCCAGGCTTATCTCAAAGGTACGGACGATTGCAGCCTTCTCTTTCAGGAAATCCCTGGGGCATCCCCTGGTTTACCCCAGACATGACTATAGTTACTGTGCGAATTTTTTAAACATGATGTTTGATTCACCTGTCAAACCGTATCATGTTAATCCGGTTGAGGTGATGGCCTTAAATAAACTTCTTATTCTCCACGGGGATCACGAGCAGAATTGTTCCACTTCAACCGTTCGAATGGTGGGAAGCGCCAGGGTGAATCTCTATGCCTCGATTTCCGCGGGCATCAGCGCTCTATGGGGTCCGCTGCATGGGGGGGCCAACCAGGCCGTCATTGAGATGCTTGAGAAGATCCATATAAAGGGCGGAAATTATAAAAAATACATTGATCGGGCCAAGGCCCCCAATGATACTTTCCGGTTGGTGGGTTTCGGCCATCGTGTGTATAAGAGCCATGATCCCCGTTCCAGGATTATCAAAAAGGCCTGTGATGACGTGCTTGGCGCTATGAACATGGCGGATGACCCTCTTTTGGCCATTGCCAAGGAACTTGAAGAAGCCGCCTTAAGCGATGACTATTTTATTGAACGGAATCTTTACCCGAACGTTGATTTTTACAGCGGTATCATCTACCGCGCAATCGGCATCCCCACAAACATGTTTACCGTAATGTTTGCCTTGGGCCGCCTTCCGGGTTGGATTGCCCACTGGAAAGAAATGTGGGATGATCCCGACACACGCATCGGGCGTCCCCGCCAGGTTTACGTAGGCCCTTGCCGTCGAGATTTTGTTCCTATTGAGGAACGGAAACTGGGCGATAGATAGTATCCACCCATAAATGAGCAATTTTGTTCAAGATCAAGGCATGCGAAAAAAAAATTAACCGGAATCATATATTATGATATTATAAAAATTATCTCTTTAAGCACCTTATTTAAAGCTTTCAGCTTTTGGCGAAAGTACGTATACGCGACCCGAATCCACTACCACGTCGCCACATGCCGGCCATCTTGCTGAAATAGATATATTTGAACATTTACTGATCTTTTGTTAATAAGGAGTATGGAGCAATGCGTACTGATATCGTCCATATCGGCGCCGGCGAATTGACTTACGAAATTCGTAACATCGTAAATGTCGGTGAAAAATTACAGAAAAAGGGAATTAAGATTTACTGGGAAAACATAGGCGACCCAGTGGCAAAGGGTGAAAAAATACCCGAATGGATGAAAAAAATCGTGGCTGATGCGGCTATGGAGGACTCCTCTTATGCCTATTCCCCGACTCGCGGCATCCTGGAGGCAAGGGAGTTTGTCGCTGAACAGACGAATCGGTTCGGCGGAGTGCAGATTACTCCGGATGATATTATTTTTTTCAATGGGCTTGGGGATGCTATTACAAAAATATATGGTTTTTTGAAAAGAACCGCACGCGTAGTGATGCCTGCTCCAAGTTACACGACCCATACATCGGCAGAGGCGGCGCATGCCGGTGGTCACTATGTCTCATATGCTCTAGATCCTCGCAACAACTGGCGCCCTGATCTGGAAGATCTCGAGAATCATATCATATATAATCCGGCCGTGGCCGGAATTCAGATCATTAATCCGGACAACCCGACTGGAACGGTACATCCGGTTGAACTTCTGGAAAAAATAACAGATCTCGCACGAAAATATGATCTCTTTATGATCTGCGATGAAGTATACCTAAATATGACTTACAATGGTCAAAAAACATCCCCGATTTCAACCGTTATCGGGGATGTGCCTGCTATTGCCATGCGTGGTATTTCCAAGGAGATGCCTTGGCCCGGGTCACGTTGCGGCTGGTTGGAGATCTATAATGCGGACAAGGACCCATTGTTTGAAAAATATGTGGCATCTATCCTGAACGCCAAGATGCTGGAGGTATGTTCAACTACTCTGCCCCAAAAGGTTCTGCCCGAAATAATGTCCCATCCGGAATATGCTTCATACCTGGCAGAACGAATATCCAGGTATGAGAGATATTCCAATATCGCTTATGATTACCTGAAAGATGTTGACGGAATCCTGGTAAACCGCACCAATGGCGCCTTTTACATGAGTGTGGTCTTTGAAGACGGAGTGGTAAATGACCGCCAGACTCTCCGGATCACAAGTGACGAGGTCCGTTCCCATATCGAATCGCTTGTGAGTCAGCCGGGCGTATCGCTTGACAAGCGGTTTGTTTTCTATCTCCTGGGTTCCACCGGTGTCTGCGTTGTTCCTCTTACATCCTTTGCCTCTCCCCTGCAGGGATTCAGGACAACCCTGCTTGAAAGGGATGAGGAAACCTTTCGCTTGATTTTTCAAACAATCGCAGACTCCATCAGGAAATATCTAGCATCATAAGGGATTCAGGGGAGGCGATGGGTGATGGGTGGCACGGACAAACATGTTTGTCCGTGTCTCCTTTAATTACTAATTCGTAATTTTCTCAGGTATGGAAGGTGCGATCGATGCCGGGTTTCGTTTCCGGCCCACACATTTTGTAAGGATTTCAGGTTTAAGCCGCATCATAATTGGAAGACTGCGCAATTTTTCATCATTTTTTTCACCGTTGATGTTGATGATGATAAGCCGGTCGTGTCCACGGCCGTATGCGTTTGTGAGGTCTATTATCCCGCCCGTTATGATCAATCGGCCGCTTTTCACACGTGCTTTGTACCTCTCAAGGGCTTGTTCTACCTGGTAGTCAATATTTTTCTCCACACTACCCAGCCATTTTTCCTTCAGTTTCTCCTGCTTTTCTTTTTTTTGTTTTTCAGGTCTCTGTTTTTTCCTCTTTTCAATTTTTTGCGGCTTTATGGGCAGGCGCTCCAGCTCTTTCAGGATATCGGGTCCAAGCTGTGCCAGGCCTTCCAGGTAAAACCGAAGCGCCTGGTTGCCGGTGTTGCCTGTAATCAACAGTATTGTTGATCTGAGACGGATCACGCCGTAATCAACAGAGCCCTTTGCCGATTCCAACTGGTTCCCTAAAACGCGTACCGTATAGACTTTGTTTTGCGGGTCGCTCATTATGAGTTCCGGCTGTATCCTTGCATCCGGATCAGCAAGCCATGTAATGTACGGTGGTTGTGTTTTGAGTGATCGTCCAGGCCGGGACGCTGTCATTGCAGTGAATTCCAGATTTGCATCGGTCATGTCCTCCATGATTTCAAATGGAGGGCGGCCTGCCCTGAGTTTATTTATGGAGCGCATTTCCGCCCGTGTAACATCTTGATAAATAAAGGCTGAAAAAAGGACGGCCAATAAAACAATCAAAGCGATTTTTTTTTGCATGTTGTTTTCCGTAAGTGTAAACTACTTTTTAGTACCTTAGAAAATATTTTCTGCGCGTTTCTGGCAGAAAATATTTTTGTGAAGGTACTTAGGGTCTGGAAAAAAATAACTTGGCTTTTCCGTTTCCGAACTGTATCACACCTTTAGTCGGTTTGACATCCCCGAAATCCTCACCGTAGCCCTGCTACGCTTGCGGTTTCGTGAATATCAAACCGACTAAATCTGCAACACATTTCGGATCGGAATTACCCAAGTTATTTCTTTCCAGACCCTTATCCAGGACCTTTAAAGAATTCCAGTTTATCTGGGTTAAGACAAATTCAACAACCACAGTCTGAAGACGGTGGTTGTTGAATTAACGACTGAAAGTCGGGATACGGGTCAAAGACCCGATACATCGTGCTCGTGAACGTAAACGAAGTTAATATGCATATGCTGGACCACGAAAAATTAGATGTTTATAAAAACTCAATAGAATTCATGGCCATTGCTATCAATATAAAGGATGCCACAAATAAATAATACTTATATCAGTATCAAATTACCAGAAGGATTGTTGCAGGTCAAATGCAGGTTCCCGTCTTGACAAAGAAAGTGAGCATACTTAAAGTTGCAACCAAAATAAACTGCCTTCTTCCATTTTCGTTTTTACAGGGAATTTCAAGAAGGGGCGGAGCAGAGGCTTAACAGGGAGAAAATAGTGATAGAAACTGAAAAAAACTCTGCGGAATTCATTAAAGATTCGCAGGATGACGAACGTGCGGTTGATGCTGAATCAGATTCCGACGAACGTGCCTCTGCCGTGAGTGAAAAATCCGCGCAAGGATCTGAGGATGGACAATCTGAAGACAATGCAGGTGAAGAGGAGGATGATCTCGCAGCGGCTCTTGAAAAGGCACAAACAAAGGCCGGGGAGAATCATGAAAATATGCTCCGGATAGCGGCGGAATTTGAAAATTATAAAAAGAGGATTCTGCGGGAGCAGGAAAATCTGCTGAAATATGCGGAAGAAAACATCCTAAAGGAACTTCTGCCCTCGATAGACAACCTTGAGAGGGCCATGTCCCAAGAGCATAACATGGATGATGTTTCCGTTCTTATGCAAGGTGTCGAGATGACTCTTAAAGGGCTTCTGGCCGCTCTTGAGAAGTTCGGGTGTAAACCTATCAAAAGTATTGGCAAACCCTTTGATCCCAATTTCCATGAAGCCATTGCCATGGAATCAAGCAGTGAGATTCCTGAGCAAAGCATTATAAATGAATTCGAAAAGGGATATCTTTACAAGGACAGGCTGATAAGAGCGTCAAAAGTTATTGTTTCAAAAGGTGATGAGAATTGACAAGGGATGATTTTTTTTGGAAAAATTAAATTTTTGCTGTTTATGGTAAAAATAAATTTTTGAGTATAAATTTAGTATATCAGGCGCTTAATTTTTGTTAAGGCGCTTATCCAGCTTGTATGGGTCAAGTATAAGGAGATAGAATCATGGGAAATGCAATTATTGGAATTGATCTGGGTACGACAAATTCGTGCGTGGCAGTGATGGAGGGCGGTGAGCCGAAAGTTATCACTAATGTTGAAGGAAACAGGACCACACCCTCGGTAGTGGCCTTTGCAGACAACGGCGAGCGACTGGTTGGGCAGGTGGCGAAACGCCAGGCTGTTACAAACCCCACCAGGACGCTTCATGCCATCAAGCGATTGATCGGCAGAAAATTTTCAGATGCCGAGGTTGCTAAAAGCATTGACATCAGTCCTTTCAAGATCACAAAGGGGAAAGAGAATGATGCAGTCGTCGAGGTTGACGGTAAGACGTATACGTCTCCCGAGATTTCCGCAATGGTGCTGACCAAGATGAAACAGACCGCAGAGGAATATCTTGGCGAGGAGGTAACAGACGCCGTGATCACGGTGCCTGCCTATTTTAATGACAGTCAGCGGCAGGCGACCAAGGACGCGGGCCGTGTCGCAGGGCTTAACGTGCAGAGGATCATCAATGAGCCGACCGCAGCTTCGCTGGCCTATGGAATGGATAAAAAAAATGAGGAAAAAATCGCCGTGTTTGATCTTGGCGGGGGCACGTTTGACGTATCCATCCTGGAGATCGGTGATGGTGTTTTTGAAGTAAAATCCACCAATGGCGACACCTTTCTTGGCGGTGAAGATTTTGATATGCGGATTGTTACCTGGCTTGCGGATGAATTTAAAAGGGATCAGGGAATTGACCTGCGGAATGATAACATGGCCCTGCAGCGTCTGAGGGAAGAGGCTGAAAAGGCGAAGATGGAACTCTCCACTACCATGGAAACGGACATCAACCTGCCGTTTATCACCGCGGACGCCTCAGGTCCCAAGCACTTGAACATCAAGTTGAGCCGGGCAAAATTTGAGAGTCTGGTATCCGATCTGGTCGATCGAACCGTGGAGCCGTGCAGAATCGCTTTAAAGGATGCGGGTCTCTCCGCCTCGGACATCAACGAGGTCGTCCTTGTGGGCGGCATGACCCGTGTGCCGATGGTACAGGAAAAAGTAAAAGAAATCTTCGAGAAAGAGCCCCACAAGGGCGTTAATCCTGATGAGGTTGTGGCAATCGGCGCAGCTATTCAGGGCGGGGTTCTTAAAGGGGATATCAAGGACGTATTGTTGCTTGACGTTACGCCGCTTTCCCTGGGTATCGAAACTTTGGGCGGTGTTTCAACCAGGCTGATTGAAAAAAATACAACTATTCCCACAAAAAAGAGCCAGATATTTTCCACTGCGGCAGACAATCAGCCGGCGGTCTCCATTCACGTCCTGCAGGGGGAAAGGGAAATGTCTGCTAATAACAAGACCATCGGTCGGTTTGAACTGACCGATATTCCGCCTGCGCCCAGAGGTGTGCCTCAGGTTGAAGTGACTTTTGACCTGGACGCAAACGGCATACTCCATGTGTCTGCCAAGGACCTTGGAACAGGCAAGGAGCAGTCAATCAGAATTACGGCATCGAGTGGACTGTCTGAGGATGAGATCAAGAAAATGCAAAAAGATGCCGAGCTGCATGCGGAGGAAGATAAAAAACATAAGGAGATTGTTGAGACGAGAAATCAGGCGGATTCCCTGATTTATGCCACCCAGAAGAGTCTAAAGGATCTTGGAGACAAGGTTGATGCTGAAACCAAATCCAATGTCGAAAAAGAGATTGAAAAGGTTAAAAAACTCCTTGAGGACCAGAACTGTGACGTTGATGTACTGAAAAAGGGTGTTGAAGATCTGACACAGGCATCGCATAAACTGGCTGAGATCATGTATTCCCAGGCCACCAAGGATCAGCCGGGGCCCGGTGCCGGCGGCGCAGCAGGCGGACCCGATGCCGGCGGCGCAGCAAGCGGACCCGATGCGGCGGGCGCGGGCGGGAAAAAGGATGATGATGTGGTGGATGCCGACTTCGAGGAAGTCAAGTAGTGCGAGGTGTGATTGAATGTAACCGATCACTGGGTGGCAAAAGCCTTGCCCTGTAAACGTTCACAGGACAGGTGTAATTGAAAATTATCCGGGAGTGTGGGGAAAATCGACCACACTCCCGGTTTTTTTATGCAATTTGACTCAACACCTTCATAAGGAAACGCAAGTGAAAATTCTATCTGGTATTCAACCATCCGGTCAGCTTCATATTGGTAATTATTTCGGCATGATGCTCCCCATGATCCGTAACATGGAGCGGGGCGAGCTGTACGCGTTTATTGTAAACCTCCACGCACTTACTTCGGTCCACGACAGTGAACGCCTTGCCCGGGACACCCTAAGGGCAGCGGCGGATTTTCTCGCCCTTGGCCTGGACCCTGATCGCTGCATTTTCTGGGTACAGTCGGATGTACCGGAGGTCACGGAATTGACGTGGATTTTGTCCACCCTGACTCCTATAGGGCTTCTTGAGCGCTGTCATTCTTTCAAGGATAAGATAGCCAGGGGTATTTCTCCAAGTCACGGGCTCTTTTCCTACCCCGTACTGATGGCGGCCGACATTCTTCTCTATCAGGCCGAGCTGATACCGGTCGGCAAGGATCAGAAACAGCACGTTGAGGTTGCCAGGGACATTGCATTAAAATTCAACAATACCTTTGGTGAGACCTTTGTGCTGCCGAATCACGAAATTGACGGCAACGTGGCCACTGTTCCGGGTCTTGACGGTCAAAAGATGTCAAAGTCGTACGGCAATACCATTGGCATCTTTCTTGATGAAAAGGAATTGAAAAAAAGGGTTATGTCCATTGTCACTGATTCAGCCTCTGTGGAAGCGGTGAAAGATCCGGATAAATGCAACCTGTATAACATATTCAAGCTGTTTGCCACTAAAGATCGTCTGGCCGAGGTTCATGACCTGTATGTCAATGGCGGCGCTGCTTACGGCAGAATCAAACAGGAACTGGCCGGCATTCTCTGGGAATATTTCCGAAAAGCCAGGGAAAAAAGGGAAGAGTTGGGCAGGGACCCTGGTTACCTGCGCGAAATTTTGGCCAAAGGAGCGGTAAAGGCGCGGGAAAAAGCCTCCGGCACCCTGGACCTGGTTCGAGAGAGAGTCGGCATTCGGTATTAGGGATGTGGAAATAGGGAAACGGGAATGGTGAAGATTATAGCATTTAGACCCCATTTTCATTTTTTCAATATCTGCAATGAACATGATGCGGGTCATTCTTCTCGTAACTCAATTTCTTGGTCTACAATTGAAAACATTTCCAAAACCGTCATTGGTTTATTTGGGATGACAACATTTTCCTCTCCCATATGTATATGGTCTGGAAATTGATCGAGAGCAGGGAAATGAGGTGCGTTGTCCCACCGCTTTATCACACGGTTTCGCTTATCCTGCCAATGATATTTATAAATTTTTACCTGGAGTTTTGCGTCATGTTTTGAATAAACCACTCTTTCCATTATTTCGAGTAGTCCATCTTCTTTTAAGGAAATACGAAATCTATACACGAGTATCTCTTCAATATCTGTTTCTTCAATATCACAACGAATCACTTCCACAGATTTTACCCATGAGTAAGCGGCAAGAGACACTTGGACTTTGTGCAAATATGAAGAAATCATGATAATTCAATTTTAGTTATACGATCATATTGCCCTTGTAGTGCCATCAAATTTTGAAAAAGTGCCATCCATTCCATCACATCAAAATCATCGCCAAGCACCCCATCTTGATATTTGCTCCAAGCTTCTTCGCTACTCATGGCAAATTGTTTTTCATATCGCGCCAACTCTGATTTGAGGCTGTCAATTTTTCTTAAACACTTTTGCCCTTCTATGTGAGCGAGTTTAGTGATGGTTTCAACTACCAGTGACTCTCCCAAGATAGTTGTCACTTCCTGTATTCGAGATTGTGCTTCCATATTGCCTTCCATATATTCTTTTGTTTACCGTAAGAAGGTTGTTACGTTGCATCCGATAGCCACCATTTCAGAAAAGGCCTCTGACGGGATAGCTCGTAAAGAATCTTGCCGTCTGTCATCGAGAATCAATTTAATTGCCTCTGACAAATTTTTAAGGCATTCCCTTTTGGTTTTTCCCTGCCCATTAGCTCCTGGAAGTTCGGCTACCAACGTAAGGCGGGACAGCCTGTAAATTCAACCAGTTAGCAACTCCTCAAATTTTGCTTGATTTTGGAATTGCCATAGCAACAAAATGGCGAAAAGTGTCCCGCTTTAAGTTGGTAGCCTGAACTTTTTTCTCCGCAAAGCGGTTCTGTTCAACAAGTTAGCATGTAGTTTCCTGATATCTACTCTAATCCGAAAGAGTTGCCAACGAATTTCCGGCTATACTACTCTATTTCCAACCGGATATCGATTCATGATCGATAAGAGAGTACCGGTACTCAGACTACACATACCGTAAGCGTTCACAGGGTAACAAAATGATTGTGGCAGAGAAGGAGAAATGCTTTAATAATATATGTGTTGATAAAAAAAATCTGCCGCAAAGCGATTTACTTGAACATATGGTTACAAAACGAGTAAGGGGGAACTTTTTTAAGAAAATGAAAAAAGAACACATTATCCGGATCGGCAACCAGACCTCGTTTATGGCATCCACGCCTCTTGATCCTTTTTTATATGCAATTGATTCCGGTTTTAACGCCTTTGAATGGTTTCCCGACAAAAAGGAATCAGGCGCGGGATGGGATCTGACGGATATTAATAAAACCAGGCGAAATTTCATAAAAAAGACTGCGCGCAAAAACGGTATTACTCTTGCGGTTCACGCGCCATGGCAGGTCAATCTCCTGGACCCGGAATCAGAAGAGGTCTTTTTTGAAACCATCTCATTTGCAAAGGAGATCAGCGCGGATCTTATCAATATCCACCTCAATGCGGACCAGGGAATCGAACTATATGCAGAGGCGCTCATTCCCCTGATCAAACATACGAAAAAGGCGCGCATAAAACTTTCAATCGAAAATACGCCGATTTCAACACCTGATAATTTCAACCGCCTCTTTCATCTTCTTAAAAAAAAGAAAGGCATATCCATGGATCACGTCGGCATGTGTCTTGACCTGGGCCATGCCAACCTCTGCTTTGAGACCCTGAATGATTACATCAGGCATATGGATCTGCTCGACCCGGAAGTTCCGATCATCCATGTCCACCTTCACGAAAATTACGGTGACAGTGACTCTCATCTGCCGATATTTACAGGGCCGTCCGCAAAAAACGATACCGGTGTGCGGTTGTTTATCGAGAGATTGAAAAAGCGCGGTTTTTCCGGATCCATAATCCTGGAACAGTGGCCCAAACCGCCTGATCTGCTGAACCAGGCAAGAGACAGACTTTTGCTCATGATCGGCGATTATCCGGCACAAAAGAAGAGGATTCCGGCGCGGCCCTCATTTGCCCCAAATTCATTTGTTGATGAGCTTGTTTCCATGAATGAAAAATGCCGGAGCTGGCGGGAAAAACTGGACGGAATCGCAACGATTATAAAAAAGAAGTTGTTTGAACCCACAAATGAAAACCTGGCTTATCTTGCGATCTACTGCCGTTTCCTGGGCACAGGCGAGATCACGTGCACTGAAGACGGCCGTCACTTCCGGCCGAGCAAACACGCAGGCCTGTCCCGGGACATTCACGAACATCTCCTTGAAATTGCCACGCCTGATAACGCATTTATCATAAAAAAAATATTCCCATGGCTGCCGTCATATGACAGCGCCTTTATGAGAACTGAGCCCCTGACCAGGATCAGGGATATTGCTCACCGAAACGACATCCCACAGGATCTGAAAAAAGAAATCAAACATACTCTTCAGAACAAACTCCATCGCTGCGCCGGCCCTGAGGACCTGGCAACGTCCGAATCCATCTTAAACCGCATCACCGGTGCCGGCGCCGGCGCCGATTACTCAGGTGGTTTTGTGAAACAGTTTAAAATATTTCACCAGGAGCTGAAAGAATTCTTTAATGCAACGTCTGTTGAAAAAAGAGTCCAAAAATTTGCAGAGGATGAGAACAAAAAAATCGCAGTCGCGGCAGAAAAATTTCTTCAAGCAAAAGAAACAATGGCAGACACTGCTGATGAAAAGCTCTTTCTGCTGGCCATTTTAACACAACTACGCGAAACAATAGTGTATGAACTTGAAAAAGGGTTGTGCCTTAACTCCCAAAATCTGCGGCTTGCCGATTCAGGGCTGGAAGAATTCGCATTCGCCCTTTTAAGTGATCTCATAAACAGCTTCAAGGTTCCTGCAAAAAAAGCATCCTGGAAACCGATCATCCACGCCCTATGCCTGACGCTTGTTAATCTCGGACTGAGCGGCATCAACCCTCTGGAATCAAGGGCCGCCCAATCAGACCTCCACGCATGGCGTCACCGGCCCGACCCCCTTGACCGGGACAGGCTGCTTCAGGTAAAGGCCGCGGTCGGACGCTGCCAAAGACTGGCCGATGAATACAGCGAAACCATAATGACCCTGTTTTTCAAAAAGGCGGAAGAACTGGGCCTGGCGCTTGGAGTCCAGGATCATGCAATAAAAGTATATTGCGAGGGTGATATTCGAGGGAATCTCGTGTTCCAGCTCTCAAAACTTGTTTCCCTGGTTTTAAAGACCATAAGAGTGCGTACCGGGCTGCCGGCCTGGGACGTTTTGGCGCCCGGCACGGCCACCGGCCGCCTGGTCCGGATTGCGGATCTTGCCACGGCAGGACAGGACATTGCACAAGACATGATTGTGCTTCTTGAAACGGCGGAAGGAGACGAGACCATTCCGAATCACGTTGCAGGAATCATCCTGGCTCACGAAATGCCGCATCTCTGCCATCTCGGGGTCAGGGCACGTCAGCAGGGTGTTGTCTTTGTCACATGTGAAGAAAAAAATGAGATTGAACAAATCGAGAAGCATTTAGGTAAACTCCTGGTTTTAGATGCCTCCTCGAAAACAATAACTCTTGACCCCGCTGAAACCGTCAAAAAAAAGGCAAGAAAAAAGCAACCCCTATCTGTTCAGATCCCGGAATCCCGGCTGATTTCAGATAAGCCTTTGCTTGATCTTTCAAAGGCTGAAATTATTCTCTGCGGCGCCAAGGCGGACGGGACGCGTCGCCTTTACGAACTGTCAGACAAAAAACGTTCAGGGTTTAAGGCCCCCGAAGGGATCGTGGTCCCGTTTGGAGTAATGGAACAGGCCCTTGCCGTAAAGGGTGCCGTAAAGAAAAAATATGAAAAACTGGTTCAAAAAACAGCCAGACAGAATAAAGCCGATCTTGCAAAAAACGCAAAAGAGCTTTTCCTGATAATCAAGGGGCTTCCGGTTCCTGATGAGATTGCGGCAGGGGCCTATAAAATATTCGGCAGGGACAAAAGGCTGATGGTCCGTTCAAGCTCAAACTGCGAGGATCTCGAATCCATGGCCGGGGCAGGGCTTTACAACTCTGTTGCCAACGTGGCGCCTCAAGATGTGGCCGGCGCGGTCTCAAGCGTATGGGCATCACTCTGGACAAAACAGGCTGTAATGGGAAGAAAACAGGCCAAAATCCCACATAACAGCGCCCATATGGCCGTTCTTATTCAGCAGATGATCACACCGGACTACTCCTTTGTCATGCATACCGTAAATCCGACAAACCGCAACAATGATGAAATTCTGATAGAGCTTGCAGCAGGCCTTGGCGAAACCCTTGTGTCAGGGACGGTTCGTGGAACGCCGCTTTGCATGATTGTCCATAAAAAGACAAAACGGGTAAAGATACTCTCGTTTGCAAATTTCAGTTTTGCGGTACAGCCTGACCAGGATTCCGGGACATGCCTGAAAAGAATGGAATACGCAAACAATGCGCTCACTCAGGATAAGGAGTTAAGGAACAGACTCTGCATCCGTCTTGGAGCCGTGGGCCGGCTTGTTGAAAACAGCTTTGGCCGGCCCCAGGATATTGAAGGCGCAATTGTAGGAAAGACTATCTATCTTGTTCAGTCCAGGCCACAGATGTGAATGATGAATGATGAAAAGTCCGTAGGTTGGGTAGAACGGAGATAAAATCCAAGGCTGTCAACCCGTAACTCATAAACTCGTATGCAATATTTAAATCCGCCTATTCTTGGGCTGTTTCAGAAACGGATACCCGGCGATGACGCACTTTTGGAACTGGCGCGTCTTCGATTCAGGGAATCCGGTCTTGGAATGGAGCTTCATTGCGGTGGCGCTGATGAAATAAAACAGCTCCTTGGATTCAGGCCTTTCCCGCAGGCGCGGGCAGTGGTTCATCTGCCGCATAAAATAAATCTTCTCTCCAAAAAAGAGATAAAGTGGATAATTGAGATTGCACGCGCTTGCCAAGATGAGGTCAACGGCTTTGTTGTCCATGACCAGCCGGAGATAACCGACCATACTGAAGAATATCTCGCAGCCCTTTCAGAGATAGATGCCGGGTTGCTCTCGCTTTCTAAAGGGCCGTATCTGTATATTGAATACGCCTGCGGGCTTTGTCCTGATTTTTACATCAGTTTAGTGAAAAAATTCTCAAATCTTCAAAAAGTAAGCGCCTGCATTGACATCGGCCACTTTGGAATCAGGCAGGCCAGGGATTATTTCGAGAAAATTTTTCCCGGCATGGATATCTGTAGTCTTACTCCCTTGACCCCTGTGCTGCCTGAGATTATCGAGGATGTGGAAAAGGCGGCCCAAAGCTCGCTGCCCTTGGTTATCGCTGTAATCCGGGAGCTTGCCGGCCTTGACAAACCTTTGCACTTTCATCTGCATGACGGCCATCCTCTTTCCACCTTCAGCCCCTTCGGCGTATCGGATCACTTAAGCTTTCTCCATGAAATTCCCATCCCGTTTTCATTCAAAGGCAGGGGATCACTTGATCCCATGTTCGGGCTGGCCGGTCTCTCTAAAATCGTATCTCAGACACTTGCCACCCTTGACCCTGATCTTGTTTCGTTCACCCTGGAGATCCATCCACAGGAGGGACGTCTCCCCCTGGGCTCCCATGCTCATCTCTTTAACCATTGGAAAGACAAAACAAATGGAGAGCGCATGAATTACTGGCTCAATCTTCTTCTCAATAATCACTTCCTGGTCAGGGAGGCATGTAAGGGCTCGCCCAAAAATAACTTCACATTTTAATGCGTCGATCCATCCCGCATGGCTGCGTTGCTCGTCGGTTAAATAGCCCTGCTATTCGCCCTCCTCGCGCCTTGCCATACGGGCGCCTCAACACCTGAAAATGTAAATTTATTTTTGGGCGAACCCTAAAAAATTCCTCGAAAACCGCGCCGGTTCTGGTATATTCGACCACTTAACCACTTAATTACCTCCCCAAACCTGCTGGAGAAGCATAAATGAATGTTCCTGCAACGCCATCGCCTAATTTTATCCGCGCCATTGTGGCGGAGGATTTAAAAGCAAATAAGAACAACGGTCGGGTAGTGACCCGTTTTCCGCCTGAACCGAACGGCCACCTGCATATAGGGCATGCCAAGGCCATCTGCATAAATTTTGGAATCGCAGCCGAGAATAACGGCACATGCAATATGCGGTTCGACGACACTAATCCGGTCAAGGAGGACCCGAAGTATGCAGAGGCGATATTAAAAGACGTCAAATGGCTCGGTTTTGACTGGGGAGACAACCTCTTCCACTCATCGGATTATTTTGACCAGCTCTATGATTACGCTATTCAGTTGATCAAAATGGGAAAGGCTTACGTATGCAGCTTGACCGCGGATGAGATCAGGACATTTCGGGGCACTCTGACCGAACCCGGAAAGGAAAGTCCCTACCGTAATCGCTCTGTTGAAGAAAACCTGGACCTGTTTGAGCAAATGAAGGCCGGTGAATTTGAAGACGGGACCCATGTACTCCGGGCTAAAATCGACATGACTTCTCCTAATTTAAACATGCGGGACCCGGTCATCTACCGCATCAGGAAAGCGGATCACCACAGGACAGGCAGCAAATGGTGCATCTATCCCATGTACGATTATACGCACTGTCTGTCGGATTCCATCGAGGGGATTACACATTCGCTCTGTTCGCTTGAATTCGAGGACCACCGTCCCCTTTACGACTGGGTGCTTGACACACTTAAAACCGAATGTCATCCTCAGCAGATCGAGTTCGCCCGCCTGAACCTGAATTACACGGTCATGAGCAAACGAAAACTCGTTCAACTCGTGGATAACGGTCATGTAAACGGATGGGATGATCCAAGGATGCTTACAATCGCGGGTATCAGGCGACGTGGTTATACGCCTGAATCAATCCGGAATTTTTGTGAACTCATTGGTGTGAGTAAAAAAGAGAGCCGGATTGATATGAAGACGCTTGAAAACTGCGTACGGGATGACTTGAATGAAAAAGCCCCCAGGGCGCTGGCCGTGCTTTGCCCCTTAAAACTTATTATTGACAACTATCCCGAGGACCTGGTGGAGGAAATGGATGCCTTAAACCACCCCCAGAACCCGGACATGGGCATCAGGAAGGTTCCTTTTTGCAGAGAAATCTACATTGAAAGAGATGACTTTCTTGAAGACCCGCCAAAAAAATTCTTCCGTTTGGCCCCGGGCCGCGAGGTGAGACTGCGTTTTGCCTATTTTGTTACATGCAAAAGCGTGGTCAAAGATAAAGAGACCGGTGAAGTGATCGAGGTGCACTGCTCGTATGACCCTGAGACCAGGGGCGGCTCGGCACCTGACGGACGGAAGGTAAAGGGAACCCTGCACTGGGTCTCGGCAAGGCATGCCGTTAAAGCTGAAATCCGTATCTATGACAGGCTCTTTGAAAAAGAGGACCCGGAAGATGACAAGGAGACGGATTTTAAAACCCACTTAAACCCGAATTCCCTTGAAATTCTGTCTGACAGCCGCGTTGAACCAAGTCTTGCCGTTGCTGAACCAGGGGCAAGACGCCAGTTTGAAAGACTGGGATATTTCTGCGTAGATTCAAAGGATTCCACTCAAGACAGGCTGGTCTTCAACCGAACCGTGACTTTGCGCGACACTTGGGCCAAAATCACCAAGGGAAAGAAAAAATAATAGGATTAGTGAAACTATGCTGGAACTTCGTTTTATCAGGGAAAATTTATCATTGGTCAAAAAAAAGACGGCTACCAACGTAAGGCGGGACAGACTGTAAATTCAATCAGTTAGCAACTCCTCAAATTTTGTTTGATTTTGGAATTGCCATAGAGCCAAAATGGCGGAAAGTGTCCCGCTTTAAGTTGGTAGCCATAAAAAACAAGGGGGATCAAGCTCACAAGAAAGGGCCAAAACGGGCT
>JAYEGR010000143.1:0-7481 GCA_034659175.1 Thermodesulfobacteriota bacterium
GGTCAAGCTACGGTTACAATGGGCAGGGCGAAAGAGCTGACTTGTTAAGTCACCATTCAGTTTATCAGGATCTTGGCCGAACCAGTGAAGAAAGGCAGGCCGCCTACCGGGAACTTTTTCGTCATGAATTGGAGCCCGGTGTCGTTGACCGGATTCGTCAGGCAACTAACGGGAATTTTGCCCTTGGCAACCAACGGTTCAAAGAAAAAATAGCCGCCATGCTTGGCCGCCGGGTAACTCCCGGAAAAGCAGGCAGGCCGCGAAAGAAAACAGAGAAGAAGGAGGGTGACGGATAAACGTGGTCTGTCCCCTATTTTTTCTATTTTTTACCTATTTTTTATGTTGATTCTTAAAAAACTTAAAAAAAATAATATTCTTTCCAGCCTGGATGTCCATTTTGCAAGGTTGATGGGCAGGCTTTCCAAAAATGACTCGTCAGAACTTCTTCTTGGGGCAGCTCTTGCCTCCAATTGTCTGGCCCAGGGCCATGTCTGTGTTGACATCCCTGATATGGCGGGTCGGCTATTGGATCTTGAGAGTGCAGACGGTTCCGGATTGCGTTGCCCTCCTGAGGATCATTGGATCGATATCCTTAAGCAGACCTCGGTTGTGGGCGGGCCGGATGATTTTCGGCCATTGGTCCTGGATGAAAAAGGAAGGCTGTATCTTTATCGCTACTGGGAATACGAAAGGCGGCTTGCAACCACGATTTTGTCCAGGGCTGAATTTAATCATTTTAAAATCGATTCCCAGCGTTTGAGAAAAGATCTGGATTCGCTTTTCCCTGAATATAGGGGAATGGGTCCGGACCGGCAGCGAATAGCGGCTGTTGTTGCGGTTATCAACCGTTTCAGCGTAATATCCGGGGGGCCGGGAACAGGCAAGACATATACCGCTGTCAGAATAATGGCGCTCCTTCTGGGACAAGCGCTTGGCGGGGATGTCTTGAAAAGTTTTAAAATAGCTCTTGCCGCGCCGACAGGCAAGGCTGCGGCACGACTCCAGGAATCGGTGCGTCGTGCCGGAGCTTCTCTTCAGTGCGGTTCCGCTGTCCGAGATGCCATTCCTGATGAGGCATTTACGATTCATCGATTGCTGGGCTTCAGACATGGTTCCCCATATTTTCGTTACGGGTATGAAAATCCGTTGCCCTATGACGCTGTGATCGTGGACGAGGCCTCAATGGTGGATCTCGCGCTAATGGCCAAACTTGTCCAGGCAGTGCCGGAAACCTCCCGCCTGGTTCTCCTGGGAGACATGGATCAGCTTGCATCAGTGGAAGCCGGCGCCGTTTTGGGTGACATCTGTAATGCAGGCGCTGAGTGCGGGTTTTCAAAAAAATTTCGAGCCGTAATTCAGGAATTGACAGGTGGTTCGGTCCCAAAAGAGGGGAGAGCGCCCGGCCTTTTGAGGGACTGTATTACGGTACTTCAGGAAAGCCGCCGTTTTGGATCTGAAAGTGAAATCAACGCATTGGCTAAGGCGGTGAATCGCGGTGATGAAGACCTTGCTGTTCAGGTGCTTCGCGGCCGACAAGGCGGTTTAAAACCTGACACGAGTCGGTCTGTTTATTGGCATGAATTTCCATTTACAGGTGATTTAAAAGAGGCATTAAAGGATCGGGTTTTAAATGGTTACAAGGACTACATGCGGGCTATTGTTACGGAAGAGGCGATCTTTGCGTTTGAACGGTTCCGAATACTCTGTGTTCACAGGCATGGTCCATTCGGTGTTGTGAATTTAAATGGTATGGTCGAGGAAATTTTGTCAGAAAGGAACCTGATTCCGCGGGGCCGGCTCTGGTATCCGTACCGCCCGGTAATGGTGACCCGAAACGATTATACACTGAAACTCTTTAACGGCGATGTGGGTATTGCAATGCCGGACCCGGATACAGGCGGTGATCTTCGAGTTTTTTTCATTTCCTCTGACGGCACACAAAGGAGTTTCCCGCCTGGGCGACTGCCCGAACATGAGACGGTATTTGCCATGACCGTTCACAAAAGCCAGGGCTCGGAATTTGACAAGGTACTATTTGTGCTTCCTCTGAAGCAGTCACAAATATTGACACGGGAACTGATCTATACCGGGATTACCAGGGCCGTGAATGAAGTTGAGTTGTGGGCCGAAGAACGGGTTTTCCGGGCCGCTGTAAAAAATCGTATTCAGAGAAATTCCGGCCTGCGGGACCTGCTCTGGTGAATGCTGACAGGGCAAGGGGGTTGCGATCCGGCAGGGCTTTTACTACCCTGTGAAGCGCTGCCGAATATTTACTTTTTTTTTGGTGTTTCTAACTATTTTCCGGCATCAAGCCGAATATTTACTGATCGCTTATAAAAAAGCAAGTCATTTGACTAGGTTATACCCGATGGGTGGAAATGGTTCCGGGTTGTAAAAAAGCGCAAGCAATATGCAGTGAATCAAATTTTTTAATCCCCTTTTGACTCAACAAATTTGCTATTTCAAGCAGTTCATTGTTTTCTTAGATATCAATTATTGCATATTTCTTCCAACCATCGATTTGCACGTTACACTCTTTTTAAAAACTGCTATTTCTTTGAAAAAAGTCCCTGTCTTGGTAAAATGCTGGGCATATTCACAATTTTCTCCCCAAAATCCGTTATAATAAGCCTTGTTTTTCATTCCTTACCACATGGTGATAAAAATGAAAAAATTTGTCTGCATTTTATTGGGCCTTTTTTATGCGTGCGCTGTTTTTGCAGGGCCTCTTCCAAAGGAAGATGTGCCTGGGCCTTTAAAACCATGGATTGACTGGGCACTCCATGACTGGAAAGATGTTGACTGCCCGTTTGTGTATAATGATCTTTTAAAAACAATCTGCAGTTGGCCGTCGGAGTTGACTCTTAAGTTTGACAAAAATACGGCTTCTTTTTTTCAAAAATGGGAAATTTACTCGGATGAAACCTGGGTTACTCTTCCTGGAAATAATAAGTTTTGGCCCCAGGATGTCCAAATCAACGGTGAAAAGCAGCCTGTTGTCAAAAAATCGGGATATCCGGCTGTTTTTATAAAAGCGCCGGGAGAATATGAAATCAGCGGCAAATTTCTGTTTGATTCTATTCCTGAATGGCTGAAAGTGCCTGAGCATACAGGGTTGTTAAAACTTACGATAAAAGGAAAGGAAATTTCTTTCCCAAACATGGATAACCATGGAAAGCTCTGGCTCAGGCAGGGCATGGAAGATAAAAAGGCAAGAGAAAAGGAGGACAGGCTTTATGTAAAAGTCTATCGTCTGATTCAAGACGAAATTCCTCTGGCCATGGTAACAAGGGTTGATTTGAATGTGTCGGGAAAGCACAGGGAGATTAAGCTTGGTAAAGCGGTTTCTGATAATTTTGTGCCGATGAAACTTGAAAGTGATCTGCCGGTAAAAATAAAAGCAGACGGAAACCTTATCCTGCAGGCCAGGCCCGGGGAATGGACAATTGAAATAACTTCAAGGCATAAAGGGCCTGTTGATGAATTAACATTTGATCCATCCGGGATGGTGGGTGATGTTGACCAGGAAATCTGGGTGTTTGAGGCAAAAAATCATCTCCGGATAGTTTCAATTAAAGGGGCTGTTCAGATTGATCCCCAACAAACCACTATCCCTGCCGAATGGAAAAAATTTTCCACATACCTGATGCGGCCCGATGATACAATGCGCTTTATTGAGAAAAAAAGAGGAGATCCTGTTCCTGCTCCGGATCGATTAAATCTGCATCGTACGTTATGGCTTGATTTTG
Organism: Thermodesulfobacteriota bacterium; assembly: GCA_034659175.1. Taxonomy (GTDB): domain Bacteria; phylum Desulfobacterota; class Desulfobulbia; order Desulfobulbales; family DAOVYS01; genus DAOVYS01. Next base: position 3,750 of record JAYEGR010000143.1, read on the forward strand.
ATGGAAAAGGTTATTCCATGCGTGACAATATAACCGGTACAATGACTACGGGCTGGCGTCTGGGAATGACCCCTCCGGTTAAAGTGGGGCGGATTACGGTTAAAGGCAAAGAACAATTTATTACGCGTCTTAAAGGTTCGGATAATGCCGGCGTTGAGATGCGGTACGGCAATGTTAATCTTAAAGCCGAAAGCAGGCTTGAAGATGCGGATGATATCCCGGCCGTGGGCTGGGACAGGGATTTTCATTCTGTTAAGGGTATTCTTAATCTTCCGCCGGGCTGGACTCTTTTTGATGCGTCCGGAATTGATCATATCAGGCAGACATGGCTGAAACAATGGACCCTGCTGGATCTGTTTCTGGTTTTGATAATTTCGATTGCAGTAGCAAAGCTTTGTTCCATACCCTGGGGCATAATAACTCTTGCGGCAATGGTTCTATTGAATCATGAGGCTGGCGCTCCCCGCTGGGTCTGGCTGAATCTGCTTACTGCAATAGCTCTTCTTCGTGTTATTCCTAAAGGCAAAATCAGTTCAATGATAAATAATTATCGATTGCTTTGCCTGGCATGTTTAATACTCATAAGCATTCCGTTTATGGTTAATCAGGTTAAAACCGGTATTTTCCCGCAGATCAAAAGACCATGGCAGCAAATCGGATTACAACAGGCTCAACAATGGTCAGGCGCCGGCAAAGCAGTAATGAATGGAGAAATAGACTATGACCGGAAAGCAATCCTTTCACCTGAAAGGTCAAAAAGCATTCAAAGCCTGAGAGAGCGTACAGAGGAAAAGACAGTATCCGATGATATCAGTTACTTATACAACCAGCAGGCATTGCAGATAAAGGTGAAACAACTTGACCCGAATGCAAGAATTCAGACAGGGCCGGGTATTCCAAACTGGCAATGGCAAAAAATTAATTTTTCCTGGAACGGACCTGTAGAAAAAGAGCAAAAAATTTCATTTACCTTTATTTCACCTTTTGTAAACCTTATTATCGCCCTGTTGCGGGTAATCCTTCTTACCGCCTTGATATACTGCTTATCCGGAGCTGTTTATTCAAAGGGCAAGTTTAATTTTTCAAAAATAAAAAACCAGACTTTGGGAATTATAGTCGCATTACTTTTTAACGTTATTTTTATTGGTCCGGCTGATGCGGATAATTCTTTTCCATCAAAAGAATTGCTCAACGATCTGCGAATAAAGCTGACTGAAAAGGATAAGCCGTTCTGTGATCCGAACTGTGCCTCAAGTCCGCGCATGAAGGCGCAGATAATTGGAAACCGGCTTGATATAAGGATGGAAATCCACAGTTTACATCATAATACAGCCGTTTCTCTTCCCGGATCTGTTCAACACTGGCTGCCGCAGGCTGTACTAATGGATGAAAAGCCTGTTTCCGGTCTGTACCGTGAGCCATCTACAGGATATTTGTGGCTTAGAGTTCCAAAAGGCATACACCAGGTGGATATGAAAGGGGTTTTGCCTCAAAGAGATGTTGTATGGCTGCAATTGCCGTTAAAACCGCATCATGTTGAAGTCAATTTGACCGGCTGGTCTGTAGATGGCTTGCATGATAACGGGGCCGCGGACACACAGCTTCGGTTTACCCGGATTCGCGCTGACAATGATGATGGCGCCGGGGCGTCTGAAACGTTTGAGCCCGGCCTGCTGCCGTCATTTGTCAAAATCACGAGGATTTTTCACCTGGATTTAAACTGGCAGATAGAGACCGTTGTCAGCAGGATTACGCCTCTTGGATCTGCAATTGTATTGTCAGTGCCTTTGCTTGAAGGAGAATCAGTTACATCTGATATTCCCGTGGAAAACTCCAATGTTCTTTTGAACATGGCTTGTGACCGGAAAAATTTTTCATGGTTTTCATCGCTTAAGATTCAGGATGAACTGGTGTTAAAGGCGGAAGATACCCTTGCATGGACCGAGGTCTGGCAGCTTAACATCGGGACTGTGTGGCACGCTGAAGTCAGCGGGATACCTGTAATTCATCATCAGAATAAAAACGGCAACTGGTTTCCCGAATGGCGGCCATGGCCGGGGGAAAAAATTGCTGTTAATATTACAAGGCCTGGAGGAATAAAGGGGCAGACCCACACCATTGAAAGCAGCAAACTCTCTTTAAGCCCAGGGAAAAGAATCAGGAATGCTGAATTGAATCTTAATATCAGGAGCAGCAGAGGCGGCAGGCACACCATAAAAATTCCAAATAATGCAAAACTTGAATCCGTTTCTATTAACAACAAGTCTCAGCCTGTCAGGCAGGACAAAAACAGTGTGGCTCTTCCGCTTACGCCGGGAGAGCAGGACATAAAACTTATATGGAGAGAATCAAAAGATATAGAAAGCATATTAAAAACATCCTTGATAGACCTTGGCATGAAAAGCGTTGATTCATTTATAACCGTAAAAATGCCAAGGGACAGGTGGATTTTATTTTGCGGTGGACCATATGTCGGGCCGGCAGTGCTGTTCTGGGGCGTTGTTTTTGTGATTATCTTATTATCCTTTGTCCTTGGACGATTAAGTATAACGCCTTTGAGATTTCATCACTGGGCACTGTTAAGTCTTGGATTAACCCAAGGCTCTTTGTTGATTGCAGTACCTGTAGTCTGTTGGTTTATAGTGCTCGGCTGCCGGAAACAGGTTGCTGAAAAATTATCGAATTTTACCTTTAATTTGTTTCAACTTGTCATTATTGTACTTTCGATCGCAGCATTCGGATTTTTATTATACGGGATCAGGCAGGGGCTTTTAGGCAGCCCGGACATGCAGATCAGTGGAAACGGTTCGGGAAATTACCAGTTAAACTGGTATCAGGATATATCAGGGGAGATTCTGCCTCAAGCCTGGATTTTTTCGCTTCCACTTACAGTATATCGTATTGCAATTCTATGCTGGGCGCTTTGGATTTCCTTTGCCTTTATAAAATGGCTCCGCTGGGCATGGGAATGTTATAGCGCCAATGGATTATGGCGCAAAATAGATTGGCATAAGCTTTGGGATAAGATTCGAAATAAGCTGCGGAGAAAACGCAGAGATGAAAAAGTCAACGCCGGGATACAAGAATGACGGTCCGGCAAATGAATTTTGCTCCTCAGTCGGAAGGGCTCGACCGAAAATAAGTTCAACAAAATTACAATCGGATTTAGTTGCCTATTAGACCGTTTGGTTGGATTGACTTAATTATAAGGGTTTTAGCAAGGGAAGAATGGGATAGAGAAAAGATTCGGCGAATACTATCATAATCACCAAATTTATCTTCAATAAAATCAAAAAATGAGAAAGGCGGCTTGAGGTGAAATATCTCCAAATTTTCCCCTGCCGCCTTTCTATGATCATTAATGCGGGACATTAACCAAATTTGAGTTTACTTTGAGCAGCTTTTTTATGGGCTTCTTCTACTTTACGGATAAAGGTTTTGACTTCCTTGGCAAAACGCATCCGTACTTTTCTAGTCTCACGACTTTTTCCAAATTTGGATGCCATTTTTTGGGCTAAATCAGCGTTTCCGAATGTAGATCGCTTAACCATTTTCCATTCTCCATCCCTTAATGAGTTATAATCAGAAATTTTTTATTGTCTCCACCTGCATATTCCGGTAAAATGTATTGCAAATGCAATACATGGAGGTGTTTTATGAAAACTGCAACCATACCATCGCTTCGTGTTGAACCTGAGTTGCGGCATGCTGCTGAGAGTGTTTTACATAACG
>JAYEGR010000144.1:0-7476 GCA_034659175.1 Thermodesulfobacteriota bacterium
GTGTTCCGTTCCAAAGCTGACAGGGGAGCACTCGGAACGGAACGGTTAGTTTTGCACATATTCCCAGGCTCGCCATGCCACGAAATTTGCAACGAATCATGTCAAAGGTCGCGCAACGCAACAGCAGGTGGCCCGCCACCTGATCTCGTCGTTAGCCTCCGAAAAAAATTGACAATTTAGCCTCAACTGAATATACAATATATATACTAAGAATATTTAAAAGAGCCTATTGTTATGATCATTTGGGATGACGAGAAAAATCAAAAATTACAAACAGAACGAAATGTTTCTTTTGAAGAAATATCAGAAATCATTTTGAGGAAAGAGTACCTTGATATTTTAGAGAACACATCAAGACCAAACCAACAAATATTCGTTGTGAAATTAAATAATTATATCTACTCAGTCCCGTTCATAATAGATGATCAGTCAAATATTATTCTAAAAACAGCATATCCAAGCAGGAAACTGCATAAAAAATACATGGGGTGAGGTTATGAAATCTAAACTAGATAAATACGAAAGTGAAATTGAAGGCAATATTTCTCAATTTGCTCCAGTTAGCAACACAAAGAAGGCATCAATTGAAAGCATCATTGATAAAGCCAATGAGAAAAAAAGTATAAGTTTGCGTCTAAAAAACAATGACATAGAGCAACTTAAATTGAGAGCCGATACTGAAGGGTTGCCCTATCAAACTCTTTTATCAAGTATTGTCCATAAATTTGTAACAGATCAATTAGTGGACAAAAGAAGTATCTTAAGAAGTTTAGAAATCCTGAAAGCATCATAATCACTCATAAATAGGGCTACATATAGCATAACCGAATATCTCTGGTCAACTCTTGTTTAATGTAGTAGATAAAATCGTTAAGCAACAACCTGCAAATGATAACTGCTTCCATAGCATAGTATATGCTGGAAATACCAAAATTTTTCTGAAAATATCGACAGATGCCACGTATTTCCTACACCAGGCAGAGATGGCAGACCAACAAGCGCGCCAGAAAAGAACAGGATATAAATGGTTGATAGAAGAGATAGACCAATAGGTTCCAAACAGCCGTGTGGCACAACTACACAGCCAAACACAACCCTATAAGGAATTAAGAAGTTTCTCGCTATTATAAAAAAATGAGTGTTAGGCAGTTAGAAAACCACCGGATACCCGAATATTTCTTGTGAACGGAAAATAGGGGACAGACCACGTTTTTTTGATAGCCAATCAAGAACAACGTATAAGGGGTCGCGTCTACACATTTGACATAATAGTAATAGGGATAAACTGTCGATTCGTACGTGGTTTTTGAAAGATATAATATACTGAAAATAAAAAAAATTCGCATGGACACATCGCTGTCAAATGTGTAGACCTGACCCTTATGTTGGTGCTTATGTTGGTGGTGTACTTATGTTGGTTCCTTATGTTGGTTCGGCAATTCATTGTTCAAACAGATGAGGTATATAATAACTTGTTATAATCACGCTTGACATTAATCATGCGATGCGTTAATATACAAAAATGATCAGGTCATTTAAATGTGCTGACACCGAAGCGGTCTCAAAGGGCATTCGCGTGAGACGGTTTGTGAATATTGTAGCGGTGGCGCGACGAAAATTAAGACAACTTGAGATTGCCGGTCGACTGAATGATTTGAGGGTGCCGCCCGGAAATCGCCTTGAAGCACTTAAAGGCGACCGTTCGGGCCAGTACAGCATTCGTATCAACGATCAATGGCGCGTCTGCTTTCGATGGGAAGAAACTGGCGCAGAAGATGTTGAGATCGTGGACTACCATTGAGGTGAACCAATTATGAGTAAGCTTAAACCCGTAACTCCCGGTGAAATCCTTCTGGAAGAGTTCCTCAAGCCAATGGGGCTAAGTCAGTATCGCTTGGCAAAGGAGATCAGCGTTCCCGCCCAGCGCATCAGTGAAATTGTTGCCGGTAAACGCGCCATTACGGCAGATACCGATTTGCGGTTGTGCCGGTTTTTCGGTCTATCTAATGGCTATTGGTTGCGTGCTCAGGTTGCACACGACACTGAAGTCGCTGAGTGTAAGCTTGGACATGCGTTGAAAAAAATCAGGCCATGGGCAACAACGGTTGTGGCCCAACAAAACAGTGGGGTAGGACTGGGCTAATCTCGTGGCCTTTTGAAAGTTTGTGCAGGCATAGACAATACCTTCGCCAAAATGGCACTGGTTCAAAGGTTCCGGGTTTATTTGATCGAAATTTTCCCTATTCAACCATAAACCCTGAACGTACTGTTTTATAAAGACTGCCATCTGATCTAAACCGAAATCGGTTCCACCTTTATGGCGCAGCATTTGTATTCCGGACTCTTTGATAATCTGTCGAGGCTGTCAAGGGTCAACTGGTTTACCGGGACTTCGGCAAAATGATACGGTATAAAAATTGTTCCTTCCTGGGAACGTGTGGTAATTGTAGCCCTGACTTTTATTGTGCCCCTTCTGGATGACACCTTGATCCAGCTTTTCTCCTCAATGCCGAGAGCTTCCGCATCCGCCGGGTTTACCTCGGCAAGAGCTTCGGGGCATATCTCTTCAATGCCCGGACTCTTTCGCGTCATGCTGCTGAAGTTATAATGGGCAAGCTCGCGCCCTGTCGTAAGGATCATATTATATTCCGCGTCAGTGGGTTCTTTGGGCGCCACATAGTCCTCAGGCACAAAGAGCCCCTTGCCCCTTGTGAATTTACCTACATGAAGCACCCTGGTCCCCGGATGATCCTCATCAGGAACCGGCCACTGCAAACCATCCTTGTCAATACGGTCATAACTCATGCCGGCATACTGGGGCACCAGTTGAGTGATCTCTTCAAATATCTCTTCCGCTGAATTGTAATTAAAGGAAAAACCCATTCTACGGCCGATTTCCTGAATAATCACCCAGTCCGCCTTGGCCTGGCCGGGCGGGTCAAGCGCCTTGCGAACACGCTGGACCCTTCTTTCGGTAGAGGTAAAAGTACCGTCCTTTTCAGCGTAACACGCGGCCGGAAGCACCACATCCGCCATTTTTGCAGTATCTGTGAGAAAAATATCCTGGACAATCAGAAGATCAAGTTTTTCAATGGCTTTTAAAGCATGGCCCGCATTCGGGTCGGCAAGGACCGGATCTTCTCCGATTACGTACACACACTTGATCGATCCTTTGAGAATCGCGTCCCAGACCTCGGTGCCGGCCTTGCCCGGACGCCTCGGCAGAGTGACGCACCACATCTGTTCAAATTTCTCGAAAATCTCATCATTATCAAGGCCGCTGTAGCCCGGCAGGGTATTAAAAAGCGCTCCCATGTCACAGGCGCCCTGGACATTATTTTGACCGCGCAACGGATTTACTCCACCGCCCGACATGCCGACTTTTCCGCACAGCATGGCCAGATTGGCTATGCATTTAATCTTGTCCGTGCCGGTCGCATAATGGGCAAGTCCCATCCCATAATAAATAGCGCATTTTTTGCCCGGACTTGCGTAAAGCCGGGCCGCTTCCCTGATCTCATTCTGCGGAACACCGATGATCTCCTCAACATAGAAAGGGGTATATTTTTTTACCACAATTTCCAGTTCTTCGAAATTTTCGGTACGTTCCTTAACATAGGCCTTGTCCCAAAGGCCTTCCTCTATGATAACGTTGATAATGCCGTTTAAGAGAGCCACGTCGGTCCCGGGCGTAAGCCTGAGCCAGTGATCGGCGCGACGGGCAAAACCTGTTTCCCTCGGGTCGGCCACAATCAATTTTGCTCCTTTGTCCAATGCCTGGTGGAGCCTTAATCCGATAGTGGGATGCCCTGTGTCGGCATTGCTGCCGATAATAAAAATTACATCCGACTCACTAATATCGCTTATTGAATTTGTCATGGCCCCGCTGCCGAACGTGATGGCCAGACTGGCCACCGTGGGAGCGTGTCAGAGACGTGCGCAGTGATCGACATTGTTGGTCCCGATCACTGCCCTCATAAATTTCTGCGTAAGGAAATTATCTTCGTTCGTGCATCTTGCCGAACTGAAAGCTGAAATGGAATCAGGCCCGAACATGGCCTTAAGATCAAACAGTTTCTTTGCAATAAACTCCAATGCCTCATCCCAGTTACATTCCACAAGCCTGTTATTTCTCCTGATCAGGGGAGTCTTGAGCCGGTCCGAATGTTGGATAAAATTCTGTCCAAATCTTCCTTTAACGCATAGGGCGCCGAAATTAGGCGCCTGTCTGGGGTCGGCAGTCACCTCAAGCAGGGTTTTGCCCTTAATTCTCAAAAGGAGCTGACAACCTGCCCCGCAGTAGGGACAGGTTGTCTTCACTTCCCGAATTTGTTCAGCTATAACCGGAACAGTCTGTTCTTTTTTATTCAAAGCGCCGGTTGAGCAGTTGTCCACACATTTACCGCAAGATACGCAATTGTCTGTAAATTCCAGGGAAAGCCCTTTTGGATTTTGATTTTCATCAAAGCCTGAGGCCGTGATCAGAAGGGCATCATATTCACAACTGTTCTTGCATCGCTCGCAGAATATACACTTGTTTAAGTCAACCTGGATGGTGGGGTGGGAAGTGTCAATCGCATATACCGGTGTTGTCCCCGTGCCGATCTTGAACGGATCGATTTTGTGCTCTATTGATATGTTCTTGAAATCACAACGATCAAAGGCAGTACAACCGCATTTCAGACATCTGGCTGCCTCATTTTTTGCCATCTCCTCTGAAAATCCGAGACTTATCTCGTTAAAATCCTGTATGCAGATCTCAGGAGGCCTGCTTGGCATCTTTTCCCTGAGTTTAGTATTAATACCGTCAAAATTTTTCAGACTCACATCGTCAAAGGATTTACCGCGCGTAAAATTAAAACGGCTTTCCTGCGCAGCCTTTGGCAGGTCCATGATAAATGAATGAATATTCTCTGCCGCGCGCCTTGCAGCTACTACGGCCTGAATAACCGTGCGCCCTCCGCTTACCGCATCTCCTGCGGCAAAAATGCCGGTGATATTGGTCAGAGATGTCCTGGGATTTGACTTGATATTGCCCTTTAGCGATATTTGAAGCTGATCTTCCAGCCTTCCGCCGCCAAACCCATTGCCGGACGCGCTTTGGCCAAGGGATGTGATCACGGAGTCTAAGCTGAGAGTGTGGGTCGTGCCCGGGACAGGCGCCAGCTCACGTAATCCCCTGGAATCGGGTTTGCCGATCAGCTTCATCCTGATATACTCAAGCTCAAGGCCAAGGTCTTGTTCAGAAATCTGGGTTGGATTAGCCATAAACAGGAACTGAACACCTTCCTTCTCCGCCTCTCTGATAACCCGCTGATTCGCTGGCAGTCCGGTTCGGGATCGCTGGCAGACTACAGTGACTTCTTCAACTCCCAGCCTGCGCAGAGAACGGGCACATTCAAATGCAATATTATTACCGCCTATAACAGCAGCTCTTTTCCCGTAATCATTTTTTTTACCCATGGACAGGTTGTTTAAAAACTTTATGGCCGGGATGACGTTGGGAAGCATGGCCCCTGGTTTATCCAGCATCTTATCCGTCCATGCGCCGATAGCAATAAGGATAGCTTCAAATCCTTGGTCTTTTAAGTCCTGAAGGTTAAAATCAATGGTCCATCTCTGGTTGAAACGGACATTGATCCCCAGACGAAGAATAGTGGAAATTTCATGACCAAGCACATTTCTTGGAATTTTGTATTCCGGCATACCGTACCGGAGCATACCTCCAAGCTCGGGCTTTGCCTCAAAAACGGTCACGTCATGGCCTTTCCCGGCCAGGTAAAATGCCCCTGAAAGACCGGCAGGACCACCGCCTATTATCGCCACTTTTTTTCCTGTGAAATTTTCCGGATAAGTGTTCGGGTCAACATCATTGGTCATGCTCCAGTCGGCAACGAAACGCTTGAGGTGATTGATGGATACAGGGTCGTCTACCAGCATTCTCCGGCAGCGGGTTTCACAGAACCGTGGGCAGACTCGGCCGACTGAAAGGGGAAACGGATTCCTTTCCATTATAAGGCGCAGCGCCTCTTCATATTGCCCCTTTTCAACGTGGGCAATATAACCCTGCACATTGATCTGTCCCGGACAGGTGAGATTGCAAGGCGCCTTGCAGTCGCCAAAGTGGGTCTTTGCGAGCTGTATAAGCCTTTGCTTTCGATATTCCTTAAGGGTATCGGAATCCGTAGTGATTTCCATTCCCTTTGCCACCTTGAGAGTGCAGGAACGGACCGGTTCGGATTCCCCGTTGACCTCTACAACGCAGACTTCACATGGCCGGGAAGATGAGCTTCCATTTACATGGCAAAGGGTGGGGATATAGATTTCCGCCTGCCGTGCCGCCTCCAGAATAGTCAGTTCCGCGTCAACAGAGATCTTGTTCCCGTTTATAACAATACTTATTTCCGCCATATTACCAATCCTCAAATATCATTAAACCAGCGGCCGACCGTACACGGACCAGGTTTCAGATGTCAGAATAACAGAAAAAATTTACCATCTCTTTTTACCGACACCTTACCCCTGAAATCTCTGTCCTGAAAGTTATTTCTTTCAGGACGAATATTGATTCAGCAGACTCCTCCGAGTCTAAACGTTCACAGGTGCTGTAGCTGTGCATGATCAGGGCAACCAGCTATAGCCCACCTATGCTGGTTGCCCTGATCATGCACAGATGCGGCGCCTGTGGACGTTTAGACCAGGCCTGCCGCCTGCTTGGCTGCCTGTACCGTATTTTTCATCAGCATGGTTATTGTCATGGGACCTACGCCGCCCGGAACAGGCGTAATTGCGGATGCCTTTTCCTTTACCGAGTCAAAATCCACATCGCCTGCAAGAATCGCCTTGCCTTTATCAGTCTTTCCTATCCGGTTTACACCAACATCGATGACAACAACGCCCTCTTTCACCATGTCGCCGGTCACTGCCTTGGGTGACCCGATCGCAACTACAAGGATGTCCGCACGTTTCGTATGAAATTTCATGTCAGCGGTCCGCGTATGACAGACCGTTACCGTGGCATTGCCTGACTCCCTCTTCTGGAGCATAAGATTGGCAATCGGTTTTCCCACAATATTACTTCTTCCAAGCACCACTGTTTCGGCGCCACTCGTTTCCACTCCGTTGCGTTTGAGAAGTTCGAGGATGCCATGCGGGGTGCACGGCAGAAAACATTGTTCACCCAACACCATCTTGCCGACATTTACCGGATGGAATCCGTCAACATCCTTATCAGGATCAATGGCATACAGTACCTCGGCTTCATTGATGTGCTTAGGTAGAGGCAACTGTACCAGTATTCCGTTAAGCTTTTCGTTTTTATTACATTTATCAACCAGGGCCAGTAAATTTTCTTGACTTGTGTCCTCAGGCAGATCAAACCGTTCTGAATAAATTCCAAGCGCTTCTGAAGCTTTCTCCTTTGCGCCTACATAGACCTGAGACGCAGGATCGGCCCCTACCAGTATGGTCACCAGG
>JAYEGR010000145.1:0-8279 GCA_034659175.1 Thermodesulfobacteriota bacterium
TGGATGAGAATTGAAGACCGGATTTATACGGGATTGAAACAAATAACAGTTCCCGTCATGCTCGGGACTGTTAGTTCATGAGAATTGAAGACCGGATTTATACGGGATTGAAACTACATTTCACTCGCAAAAGCTGAATTAGCGTTTTCCAGAAGGCAGAATTGAAGACCGGATTTATACGGGATTGAAACTACCGGAGTCAAAATAGGGGATCAAAATAGGGGACAGACCACGTTTTTTTGATAACCAGTCAAGTGAAAGAGTGATAAATTATATTTATGCCTCGACAACCTCTTTTTTGACCCGGGTCCAAAGAGAGGTCTTGAAAAATCACTTTTCCCTTCTTTTCTTTGCCGACACTATTTTCTTTTCTTGAAGAAGCTAAATCCACTATGAAAAAGATCGCAGCAGGCGAGAAAGTTTCCACGAAAAAAAGGCCTCTATTTTGAAAACCTAAAGGCCATGAGAAATGCTTTGACCCCTAGAGCCTTCTCGGGATAAGCTCCCGAGAGCTAATGATGGCAAGGCTTTGGGTGCGGAGACGGCTCGCGAGGCAAGCTATGCTGAATAAAATTCAGTGATATCGCTGAATAATCCAGGAAATTTGATGTTAATAGGACGAAAATCAGGCCGTTTCTACTAAATTTGCTTAAAAAATGGCGAGGGTGTCCGGAAGGCCTTTGTTTATGAGTTCTTTGAAAATTTATAATAGGAGATAATAGCCATATTAGCCGGAATCCAACAGTCAATTCAGGCGACGGGAAAAAGCGCGGCGGCGCTTCGTGGATAAGTAGGTGGCCCTCGCCTGATCTTGTCGTTATCTTTACGATATTTTCGTTTGCATACACATTATTTATATGATAATGTGTATAAAAAATTGGAGGTGCTCTGATGAAACGCACGAATATCGTACTTAATGATAAACTTGTAGAAGAATGTTTTAAAGCGACCGGTATAAAAACACAGAGGGCTTTAATCGATCATGCATTACGTGAGTTGCTTCGACATGAATCACAAACTAAGATTCTCGAACTAAGAGGTAAAGTTCATTGGGACGGCAATCTTAACGAGTGGCGTAGCGGGCGTGATATAAGATGATTCTTGTCGATACAACTGTATGGATCGATTTTTTTTCGGCACGATCGTTACCCCATGTGGTGGTGTTGGAAACCATTATTAAACGCAGAGAAAACATCTGCATCTGCGGTATTATTTTAGCAGAGGTACTTCAAGGCATTCGGCAAGATACAGAATTCAAAAAAACAAGAGATTTATTCAATACTTTAATTTTACTGCCAATGCCATATACTGTTTTTTTAAAATCTGCTGATATTTATAGAAAATTGCGAAAACTTGGTATCACAATCCGAAAACCACTGGATTGTATGATTGCCTCGGTTGCCGTCGAAAACGATATACCTCTCCTGCACAATGATAAAGACTTTCTGCCCATTGAGATGCACTGCGGCTTAAAAGTGTTGTCATTATCTGAAAAAAGATAATAGGGTAAGGGCAAGTTTTTCTCCCGCCCTTCCTACAACACTCTGCATGCGGGGTCCGCACAGGGCGTTTCATAAAGGTTACCGGACCGGCACCCGGGTACGGATTTATCCAGTTCAAGGCTGATGGCATGAAATAGAACTCGCAATGGAACGGGCAGTTTTGCCCATATTCCCAGGCTTGCCATGCCACAGAATTTGCAACGAATTATGTTTGGGGTCATGCAGAGCAACATCGTTTAGATCAGAGATAGATGAACTTTCATGGCATATTCGATTCGGCTGACATGACTTGATTCCAAAATACCGATTAATTTTACGATTCGGCTTTTATCGAGTGTACAAATTTGATCCGTCTTGACTTTCGAGTTTTTGGGTAAATTCCCAACACCTTTGTGCAATAAGACTTCAAAAGGGTATATTTTTCTAATGTTTCCGGATGTTATGGGTAATACTGTTACAGTTCCTGAAAACTTATTGTTTTTATCCTTGGAAACAATAACAACAGGACGGGTTTTTTAGTACCTTACTCCTGAAACCCTGTCAAAAAAAACAAGAAATTTTTTGGCGCACCCCGCTGACATAAGCTGAAAGCGAGGTGACACGGATTTACTGGACAAAGCAATTTTTAAAAATTTGGGTTGCGGGTATCACCCGCCTTAGCTATTTTCCGGTATCAAGCCGAATATTTACCACTTGAATTATAGTGCCCCAATGATATCAAGAAGTTAGGAAAAGTTAATGCGTCGGTGGAACGTTTTTTTTAAGACATGGATAAATTCGCAATATGATGTTGACAAAGGGTCAAATATCGTTAAGTTGTGATAAACGTTCACTCAAAAATAAAAATTTGACCTTTGAACCTTTATGGCTGTTTATAAAAGAAAAGAGATTCCGCAACTCTTAAAATCCATAAATTCCGGGGAAATTGCTTCGGTCTACCTGCTTTTTGGGGAGAGATATCTCTGCCGCAGTGTCTCGGATGATCTGCTCGGGGCGCTGCTTCCGGAAGAGAAACAACAGCCTCACAACCTGAAAAATATTGACGGCGAGCAGGAGAACCCGATCGATACCCTGAATCTTCTCCGGACCTACAGCCTGTTTTCAGAACGGCAGGTTGTAAGGGTCATAGATTCAAAGCTGCTTTACTCAAAAGGGATCAGCAAGGTGTTATGGGACAAGGCGATAAGAGCCGCGGATGCGAATGAATTAAAATCCGCGGGCCGCTATCTGCGCGAGATGTTTTCCCTTGCCCGCATCTCGCCGGACCGTGGAATCGCTGAAGAAATATCAGATATATCCGGCAACAGATGGAAATCCCTTTTCGGCTTTGCCAGGCCTTCCGACGAAAATTTTGAATGGATAAAAGAGATTCCTGGTGACGCAGACAAGATGGAGCAGGAACCGGAGCGTGTGGAAACCGATGCCGCGGGCCTCTATAACAAGGCTTTTGAAAAAGGGATTCCTTCCGACAACATTCTGATCCTGGCGGCCGAGGCGGTTGACAAACGGAAATCTTTTTATAAATTTATCAAAAAAAACGGTGTAATCTGTGACCTGAGCGTGGCCTCGGGCGTTACAAAAAGGGATAAGGACGAGCAGGAGGAAGTGCTTCGGGATCTTGTAAAAAAAACACTTTCAGGATTCGGAAAAAAGCTTGAGCCAAAGGCCCTTCCGCTGCTTCTCGAACGTGTGGGTTTTCATCCGGTGGCCCTGGTCAACGAGACTGAGAAACTGGCTCTTTACACAGGTGATGCCGCAACGATCACCATGGCTGATATGGACGTCATGGTGGGCCGCACTCGAGAAGAGGCATTATATGAATTCAACGAGGCATTTGTGGAAGGGAAGATCGGGAATACGTTTTTTATACTTTCCAGACTTAAAAAAAACGGGATGCATCCGCTTGTTATTATCTCCAGCCTGCGTAATCAGCTCAGGAAATTGATCCTGATCCGCGCCATTCAGGAACAGGGCCATCCGCAATACTCGTCGGGCATGACGTATGGGGTGTTTCAAAAAAAATACCTGCCAAGCCTGGAAAAGAGCAGAGAGGAGTGGCCGGCCTTTCTCAAAGGACACCCGTACGGACTGTATATGACCTTTCTCAAGGCTGAAAAATTTTCACTTGCAGGGCTTGAATCCGGACTGACAGGGCTTTTGGATGCGGAATACAAAATAAAAGGTTCCTCTCTTCCAGCCTATGCATCCGTGGAAAATTTTATTTTTAAGGAGTTTTTTGGTAAAAAGAAAAATATGCCGGTGGCAGATGCATATCGCATTGGGAATGATTAAGATAGCAACAGGGGTTTATTTAGATGAGTTTGCCGTTTAAGGATTCAGAAGGGTTGGCAGTAACCGAAAAAGAGCAGAAGGTTGAAGAACCGCCCCTGTACAAGGTGCTTTTGCACAACGATGACTACACGACCATGGAATTTGTGGTTATGATTCTTGAAATCGTGTTTAATAAAGACTCGGAAGAGGCCACGCGGATCATGCTTAATGTCCACGAACAGGGAGTCGGGGTTGCCGGGGTCTACACACGAGAAATCGCTGAAACAAAGGTGGCAATAGTCTTTGATTTTGCAAAAAAAAACGAATATCCTTTAAGATGTTCCCTGGAAAAGGCATAGTTGGCATAATAGGAGCGTTTTATCACCATGATCAATTATAAACTGGAAATGGCGCTGGTTATGGCCATTCGTGAGGCCAAGAATCATAAGCACGAACATGTCACAGCGGAACATATTCTCTATGGACTTCTTCATGACGATCTGGCCTCTAATATCATTATCAAGTGCGGCGGCGATACTGATCATATAAAAATCAGGCTCCAGGAATTTTTCCTGGACAAGGTCCCGGCCATGAAAGAGGAAAAGCCGGATACGCCCATCCAGACCATAGGCTTTAACCGGGTACTGCAACGCGCTATCGCGCATGTTCAGAGTTGCGGCAAAAAAGAGGTGGATACATCCGACGTTCTTGTCTCTATTTTCGCGGAACCGGAATCATTTGCGGTCTTTTTTCTTGAATCGGAAGGAATCAGCCGGCTTGCGGTTGTGGAATGTATTTCGCACAAAATGAAAAGGATTGCTTCGGGAACCGACCAAAAAGAAAAAGATAAAAAGGACAAAGAAACCGAGACCGCCCTGAAGCGATTTACCGTAAGTTTTGCAGAGCGGGCGGAAAAAGGACTCATTGATCCGCTTATCGGCCGTGAACACGAACTCGAACGGATCATGCAGATCCTCTGCCGACGCCGCAAGAACAATCCCCTTCTCGTGGGCGAACCCGGTGTCGGCAAAACAGCCATTGCCGAGGGGCTTGCAAAACAAATTTATGAAAAAAAAGTTCCGGATATTCTGAAAGATGCTGATATCCATATGCTCGACATGGGATCTCTGCTCTCAGGCACAAAGTACCGCGGCGATTTTGAAGAACGTATGAAGGCTGTCATTTCCGAGGTGGAAGAGAACGACAATATTATTCTATTTATTGACGAGATGCATACAGTGGTGGGCGCAGGCGCTACCACCGGCACTACCATGGACGCCTCAAATCTTTTAAAACCGTCACTCCAGGCCGGTACGTTAAGATGCATCGGGGCTACTACTTTTGAAGAGTATAAAAATTACGTGGAAAAAGACAGGGCGCTTTCCAGGAGGTTTCAAAAAGTTGACATCCTGGAGCCGTCTATTGATGAAACGTGTCAAATTCTCAAAGGACTGAAATCGCAATACGAGAAACACCATTCAATAAAATATTCATTTACCGCTCTCAAGGCAGCCGCCGAACTGTCGGCCCGTTACATCAACGATCGATTTTTGCCTGACAAGGCCATTGACATTATCGACGAAGTGGGGGCCGCATTCAGACTTGCAAAAACGGAAAAACGCCGCAAGATTGCAACGGTCAGGGATGTTGAGGCCGTGGTCTCGGGAATGGCCCGTATTCCGGCCAAAAGCGCTTCCGGGTCTGATATTGAACAATTAAAACTGCTTGAGCAGAATCTTAAAAAACAGATATTCGGCCAGGACCACGCCCTTAATGCCTTAACTACTGCGATCAAACGCTCAAGGGCCGGGCTCAAACCGCCTGAACGTCCCACAGGATCATTTCTTTTTGCAGGACCTACCGGTGTGGGAAAGACCGAGGCGGCCAGACAACTGGCCGCTGCCTTATGCATTCATTTTGAACGGTTTGATATGAGCGAGTATATGGAAAAACATGCCGTGGCCCGTCTCATCGGCGCTCCTCCAGGATATGTCGGATTTGACCAGGGCGGTCTGCTTACCGATGCGATCAGGAAATATCCTTACTGCGTGCTTCTGCTGGATGAAGTTGAAAAGGCCCACCAGGACATTTTCGGCATACTGCTTCAGGTTATGGATCACTCCACGCTTACGGACAATGCCGGCAGAAAGGCTGACTTTAGAAATGTTATTCTGATAATGACTACAAATGTCGGCAGCAGGGAGTTGAGCGAACAGCCGATCGGGTTTATGACGGACCGAAAGGGGAGGGGAGGGAGATCCATAAAAAAACATTTCTCCCCGGAATTCAGGAACCGGCTGGATGGAATCATCACTTTTAATTCCCTGGATATGCCTGTAATAAAAATGGTTGTTGATAAACAAATCAATGAACTTCAGGCCCAGCTTACCGAGAAGAAGGTTGCCGTCAGACTGACGGATGCGGTAAGGTCATGGCTGGCCGTTCACGGCTATGACCCGAATTACGGCGCCAGGCCCATGCGCAGGATCATTATGGAGAAAATAGGCGATGTTATGTCTGAGGAGATTCTTTTCGGTAAACTCTCCCAGGGCGGAGTTGCTGACATAGACCTGAAGGATGATGAGCTTTCTTTCGTATTTACAGGCAAAAACGAAACCCAACAGTAATTTAATTTTTGAGCGAACCCTAAACAAAAACAGAAGGATTTTTTATGAAATTAATCAAACTTATTTATCTTTTTGGCGGGCTTTCACTGGCCCTGGCGGTAATTTCATGCAGTGACGATGCTCCAGAGGCGGACCACACAGGTCAGACTTCGAGTCAGATTGTTTCCGTCCCCCAGGCCCCCCATACCGAGACCGATTCTAAATCGATTTTAACAGGCAAGATACTTGAAGCACACAAGGGAGGCGGATACACTTATATTCATCTGGAGACCGAATCCGGAAAAAAATGGATCGCCATGCCGGAGACATCGGCGCCGGAAGGAGAGGAGATCAGCGTAGTCATTGAAATGACAATGGAAAATTTTGAAAGCAAATCACTTGAACGTACTTTTGAGAAAATTATATTCTGTTCCGGAATTGCCGGGGCTAAGAGCGACTCCGCCGCATCCGCCCAACACGGGCCTCCCGCCGGGATGCCTGTCATGAAAAAGGGAGAAGGCGGTTTTGCAGATGCGCTTCAGAAGGAGAAGTCAAGTTTCGAGAATACACAGATTCAGAGACCTACTCCCATGGGCAGCACAGGGGCCATTGTTCCATTCGCGGATTTCAAGGTTGACAAGGTTGAAGGCGAAAACAGCTACACAGTGGGAGAGCTTTCTGAAAAAGCCGCTGAACTTGATGGAAAAGAGGTTATTGTCAGGGGCAAGGTGATGAAGGTTTCTTTAAGCATAATGGGGAGGAACTGGATTCACATTCAGGACGGGACAGGCAATCCGCTTAAAAACACACACGATCTGGTTATTACTACGGCAGCCATTCCGCAGAAAGATGAAATCATCATCGCCAAAGGCGTTCTTGGTGTTAACAGAGACTTTGGCGCAGGCTACAGTTACGGAATAATTCTGGAGCAAGCTGAGATTAAGTAAGATTTGGTTGATTAGTTGATTGGTTGATTGAGTGGGAAAATAACAACCACCCAATCAACCAACGAGTTTTGTAGGAGATGAAGATTGCCATAATAGGTCCGGGCGCGCTTGGTTGTCTGATGGCGGCGTCTCTTGCAGAAGCCGGCAATGAAGTGTGGCTTCTGGATCATGATGTCATTAGGGCGTCAAGACTTTCAGAACGGGGTCTGATCCTGGAGAAAGGCTGCGAACGGCGCATCATTAATATTAAGGCGTCTGCCGAGGCTTCAGAGATCGGCCCTGTTGAAACGACTCTATTGTGCGTCAAATCGCATGACGTTGCATCGGCTCTGAAAAGATCAATTCCTGTCTTGAATTCCGACACTCTTTTGATTGCCTTCCAGAACGGCATTCTCCACCTGGATGTACTAAAAAATGAGCTTGTACCCGCCGACTGGGCCATTGGCGTCACTTCCCTTGGTTCGACTCTGATCGGACCGGGACATGTCCGGCACGGCGGCAGCGGGATCACCCGGATCGGTTTTCTCCAATCCGCCTCCAATACGCTTTATCGTTCAGCAAGGGTATTGACGGATGCAGGCATTGAAACAATGCCTGTGGATAATATTCTTGAGCATGTGTGGACCAAACTGCTTATAAATGTCGGGATAAATGGACTTACAGCCATTCTGGACTGCCCGAACGGCGCGCTCCTTGATTCCAGATCAGTGACTGAGCGCATGGCCGGAGCGGTTAGGGAGGCTTTTGCTGTTGCAGAGGCCAAGGGGATTCGAGTTTTGGGAGATCCATTGGCAATGACTAAAAAAGTCTGTAAGTCCACGGCAGGGAATATTTCTTCAATGCTTCAGGATGTGAGGAAGAAGCGGTTGACTGAGATTGATGCGATTAACGGTGCAATAGTTGAGCAAGGCGCCCGCCTCGGCATCCCGACGCCCATCAATCGGGAACTTGTC
>JAYEGR010000145.1:8379-23948 GCA_034659175.1 Thermodesulfobacteriota bacterium
GAATATTTCTTCAATGCTTCAGGATGTGAGGAAGAAGCGGTTGACTGAGATTGATGCGATTAACGGTGCAATAGTTGAGCAAGGCGCCCGCCTCGGCATCCCGACGCCCATCAATCGGGAACTTGTCAGGGAGATAAAGGAAATTGAGAAGAGATATAGGTTAACCTAACCCGGATAAACTGAAATCCTTTAAAGGTCCTGGACTATTTTCAGTACCCCCCAGAGGTATTAGTACCTTAGAAAATAATACTTTTCAAATTTATTGCATACTTTTAAAAAAATTTCTAAAATAAGGGATAATGCGAAATAATTTTCCATCCCTTTGGGCGAGACTTTAATCATCAGGAGACAAAATGGCAGGTTATCTTTTTACATCGGAATCAGTGTCGGAAGGACATCCGGACAAGGTCGCGGATCAGATTTCTGATGCAATCCTGGACTCTATTCTTGAACAGGATACAAAAGCACGGGTCGCATGCGAGACCCTTGTCACCACAGGAATGGCCCTTATTGCCGGTGAAATCACTACCACGGCGTGGGTCGATATGCCCCATATCGTGCGCGATACCATCCGGGAAATCGGTTACAATTCATCGGAAATGGGTTTTGATTCCGAGTCATGCGCGGTTCTGACGAGCATTGACAAGCAGTCACCGGATATTGCCCAGGGCGTTGATGAGGGTTCCGGCCTTGACTTTGAACAAGGGGCCGGCGACCAGGGGCTTATGTTCGGTTTCGCATGTTGTGACACAAAGGTGCTCATGCCTATGCCGATCACCTATGCCCATAGACTGATGAAGAGACAGGCCGAGGTTCGTAAATCAGGCAGGCTCCCATGGTTGAGGCCTGATGCAAAAAGCCAGGTTACGATTGAATACGGGAACAGGTTGCCAAAGCGTGTAGAGGCGATTGTCATTTCCACACAGCATGACTCCCATGTAGATTACCAGGATCTCAAGGAAGGGGTCATGGAGGAGATCATCAAGCCCATTATTCCGGAAAACATGATTGACAAAGAGACTAAATATTTCATCAATCCGACCGGTCGGTTCGTGATCGGCGGCCCTGTGGGCGACTGCGGGGTAACGGGCCGTAAAATTATCGTAGATACATACGGCGGCATGGGTTCACATGGGGGCGGCGCATTTTCGGGCAAGGACCCGTCCAAGGTGGATCGCTCATCTTCCTATATGGGCCGTTATATTGCCAAAAACCTTGTGGCAGCGGGAATTGCCGCTTCAATTGAGGTACAGATCGCATATGCCATTGGAATTTCCCGTCCGGTTTCAATCAACATAAATACATTCGGCACCGGCAAGATCGGCCCGGAAGAGATCAAAAAACTGGTCGAGGAGCATTTTGATCTCAGACCAAAGGCCATTATTGAACATCTTGACCTTTTGCGGCCGATTTACAAAAAAACCGCGGCATACGGTCATTTTGGCCGTGAACGGTCTGAATTTACATGGGAAAAAACCGACAAGGCCGAGTTGTTAAAGGATGCGGCAGGCCTGAAATAGGTAGCGTCAATTCAGAAATGATTATCCGGTAAAGGTATAAAACTAATGAACAATAAAAACGATTATAAAGTTGCAGACATTAATCTTGCCGAATGGGGCAGGAAAGAGATCAATGTTGCAGAGACCGAAATGCCTGGGCTCATGGCGATTCGTGAGGAATACGTCGGCCAAAAGCCCCTGAAAGGCGCCCGGGTCGGAG
The DNA here is from genome assembly GCA_034659175.1 of Thermodesulfobacteriota bacterium. Classification (GTDB taxonomy): domain Bacteria; phylum Desulfobacterota; class Desulfobulbia; order Desulfobulbales; family DAOVYS01; genus DAOVYS01. The sequence continues at coordinate 10,099 of JAYEGR010000145.1, forward strand.
GATGCATACACATGACCATTCAGACCGCGGTACTTATGGAGACCCTGGTTGAATTAGGGGCTGAAGTCCGCTGGTCGTCATGCAATATTTTTTCAACCCAGGACCATGCTGCCGCGGCAATGGCGGTTGCCGGAATCCCGGTCTTTGCATGGAAGGGTGAAACTGAAGAAGAGTTCTGGTGGTGCATCGACCAGACGATCTTCGGTCCCGACAACTGGCGTCCCAATATGCTCCTTGACGACGGCGGAGATATTACCCTTGTCATGCACGAGAAGCACCCGGATCTTATGAAGGATGTCAGGGGAATCACTGAAGAGACGACCACAGGCGTCTTGAGGCTCAACGAAAGGATGCGTGCGGGCACCCTGCTGGCCCCTGTATTCAATGTGAATGATTCCGTGACAAAGTCAAAATTCGACAACCTGTACGGGTGCAGGGAATCCCTGATCGACGGCATCAAGCGCGGCACGGATGTAATGATAGCAGGCAAAATCGCTGTTGTCTGCGGTTACGGGGATGTCGGTAAAGGATGCGCCCAGGCGCTCAAGGGAATGGGAGCGAGCGTCTGGATTACGGAAATCGATCCGATATGCGCCCTTCAGGCTGCAATGGAAGGCTACAAGGTCGTGACTCTGGATGAGGCCGCCCCGCTTGGCGACATTTTTGTAACAGCCACGGGCAATGTCCGGGTGATCGCGCGTGGGCACATGGACCGGATGAAGGACCAGGCTATTGTGTGCAACATCGGTCATTTTGACAGTGAAATCGATATTGCCTCCATCAGGGATCTCGAATGGGAGAACATCAAACCCCAGGTGGATCACGTGATTTTCCCGGACGGAAAGCGCATTACCATTCTGGCCGAGGGACGGCTTGTAAACCTGGGCTGTGCCACGGGCCACTCCAGTTTTGTTATGAGCAGTTCATTTACAAACCAGGTGATCGCTCAGATCGAACTGTGGCAGAATCCTGAAAAATACGAAAAAAAGGTGTATTTTCTGCCAAAGATCCTGGATGAAAAAGTGGCCCGTCTTCATCTCAAAAAAGTCAGGGCAAAGATCACAAAACTGACCAAAGAACAGGCCAAGTATATCGGTGTTCCGGAAGAAGGTCCGTTCAAACCCGATTATTATCGTTATTAAAAAATGGGCCGGTGTCATTGTCGACCACGGCCCATCCATCACTCCTCCATAACCATGCTGTTTGACGGCATGACGTCTGCTTCTTGATATGCATTCTTGTCCAGGAATACTCCGTCTTTTGTGTGAGATTTTAATTGTTGGTTGTTCTGAAAAATGAGATATCCTTGGCCTGAGAATTCTCCGTTTATAAATTCTCCTGAATATTTGTATCCCCGCGGGAACTCAAGAGTTCCTTTTCCCTGCGGCATGTAATCTTTGTACTCGCCCTTGTAAGTTCTGCCGTCAGGAAATGTCAGGGTTCCATGATTTGTGAATTGACCATTTTTAAACAGGCCTGAATACTCGTTTTTATTCGGAAAAAGCATAACGCCCTCTCCATTTACACAGTCGCCCTCGATACATTCGGTTTTAACAGCGCACCCTGAAAATATACAGGAGATATATATCAGAACAGATATAAAAATTGGTTTCATTTATACTCAAATTGCCTCCAATGCCTCGCTTAATTTCCTTACTGCTGTTATCTGCATTCCCTTTATCCCTTCTTTCGGAACATTGGCCTTTGGCACTATCGCCCGTTTAAAACCATGCTTAGCCGCTTCACGCAGTCTCTCGATGCCGCTTGGCACCGGACGGATCTCTCCTGCCAGCCCCACTTCTCCGAATACGATCAGGTCATCCGGAAGCGGCTGATTACGCAGACTTGACACGATCGCAGACAAAAGGGCCAGGTCAACGCTGGTTTCCATTACCCTGACACCGCCCACAATATTTATAAATACATCCTGGTCATAGGTCGCGGTTCCGCCATGTTTGTGCAGCACGGCCAAAAGCATTGCAAGACGGTTCTGGTCCAGCCCCACGGTAACCCTTCTCGGGTTTTCGGAATAACTCTGGTCCACCAGTGCCTGGATTTCAACGAGCAGGGGCCTGCTCCCTTCCCATATCACCATCACCACACTGCCGGGCATGGGTTCATCCAGGCGGGAGAGGAAAATGGCAGAGGGGTTTTTGATCTCCTTCATCCCTGTCTCGGTCATTGCAAAGACCCCAAGTTCATTGACTGCGCCGTACCGGTTTTTGACCGCCCTGAGCACCCGGAATCGACTGTCCCTGCTTCCTTCAATATAACACACAACATCAATAATGTGCTCAAGGACCCTGGGGCCGGCCAGGTCTCCTGATTTGGTCACATGGCCTACCAGGAAAATCGCCGTGCCGGTATTTTTTGCAAAACGAGTCAACTGTGACGCGCTTTCTTTGACCTGAGACACACCGCCCGGTGCGGACCGCACCTCAGCCGCCTGCATGGTCTGAATGGAATCAATGACCATGACCTTTGGACGTTCTGCAAGAGCGATTTCGCAGATTCGTTCAATCCGGGTTTCCGCAAGAAGCTTTAATTTTTTATCAGGCAGGCCGAGCCTTCTTGCGCGCATGGCGATCTGCTGCAATGATTCTTCGCCTGTTATATAGAGGGCCTTGAGTTTGTGGCTCAAGTTGCAGCAGACCTGAAGCAGGCACGTGCTTTTTCCAACTCCGGGGTCCCCGCCGATCAGCACGACTGATCCGGTGACAAGTCCGCCGCCAAGAACCCGGTCCAGTTCGGACATTCCCGTACTGAACCTGGGCGCGTCCTCCGACTTGACATCAGCCATGGTCAGGACTTTGGACAGAACCCCGGAATACCCTGTGAACCGGGCATGTCCCACGCCGGAGGGTTCCGTATCTGTCTCTTCCAGGCAATCCCACTCTTTACAGGACGGACACTGCCCCGACCATTTGGAAAATTCAGCCCCGCATCCAATACAGATATATGAAAAATTTTTTTTTGGCACCAGAGCCGGTATTCTCCGAGAAAGGGGTTCAGGGTTGAATAGGGAAAAATTTTGATCAAATAAACCTTTGAACCTTGAAACCGGAACCTATGACATTGATAAAATCAAATCTCATCGACTGCCAGTCCCGTTATTTTGTCACTGCTCCTTACTGTTTTCGGAAGACCCGATATCACTTGACTTTGTCTCAGGGTTGCGATTTTTGGTTTTTTCAGGCTCAATTTTGACTGGTTTGCCCATTGAGATCTGTTCAGTGAACAACGGTGTGATTGCCGGTCTTTTGGGAAGAAAATCAGATCGGAGTTCAGTATCTTTCACGAAATTTAAAATATATTGCGAACTGTTTGAAAAAAACGGGAAGAAAAGGGATTTCTCAAGAAATGCATTGGAGTTGGACATGAAACCGGCTAGGATCATGAACAAAAGAGTTGAAATAAACACTGCCTTGCCGAGCCCGAATATGCCGCCGAGCAGACGATCAAACCAGCCCAGGAATGTGATCTGCATTACTTTTTTCAGCAGTACGCCCGCGATCATGACCAGTATATATACGAGCAGAAAAAGGAGAGAATAGGTGATAAGAAACCCGATCTTAGGATTATCTACAATCGGGGTGACAAGCACGGCAAACTGTTCATAAAAACGGCCGGCCGCTGCAAATCCCAGCAGGAGACCGGCAATAAAGGCAATCTGATGCACAAATCCGGTACATACGCCTCGGACAAGAAAGATTGCCAGAATAATGATTACAACAGCATCAAATGAGGTCATTTTATGTCAAAGAGTTTTTAAGGTTGCAGGTTTTTTACTTGGCCACGTTAAAATAAACTTGTAAATATTACACTTTTTATACATTGATATCAATCTGATTTCCTTTGAGGGGTGCTCTTTTCAGTATATGTGTTCATGTATCGGAAAAACAAAGCAGAGTATCCTATCCGAATTCCCAGGCAGAAAACATCATTGATTCTGGTTACATCGTTTATAGCAAAATTTATGCAAACAATTCGTCAGCAGATAATTGAACTTCTCCAACAAGGGCCGATGGTTGCCAGAGAAATATCTCAGAAAATAGGTGTAATGGAAAAAGAGGTGTTCGGTCACCTTGAACATATCAGATTTTCGATTAAGACTACCGGCAAAAAACTGTATATTGACCCAGCGTTTTGTCTCGATTGCAATTATTCGTTCAAGGATCGAAAACGAGTCAAGCATCCCGGCCGTTGTCCCAAATGCAAGGGTACTCACATACGGAAACCGGAATATTCAATTCGCTAATAGGCCGAAATAACTTCCCAGCTCTAACCCGGATAAACTGGAAATTTTTAAAGTTCCTGGACTATTTTCAGTACCCCCTGAGTATAAGTACCTTACATCTTAGTAAGAAACTGTCCAAGGACAGGAATCTGCTGAAGAGGATTAAGAAGATTAAAGAATTTTTGTTTGCAGAGAAAGGTCAAAATGAGACTTGACCCCTTGGCTCCTGACCCCTTGGCTCGGATTGGTCACAGGGCCGTTGGTCAGAATCACAAGAGTTTTTGAACCAGGATTGTTTTCTTTATAGGGATCATGCAAAACTACAACAGCATTAATGAGATTGGGAACAAAATCGTTTCTATTTTCATGACTTCCGCAACGGAACGGTGCTTTCCCGTTTTTTAGTTTTGGGATCGAGCCCCATGAACAGATCCTTTGACAAAACTCAAAGAGTGTTGACAATTATCCATGTTTAGACTAGTCTGACTAGATGTTTATAATGGGGGGAGGGATTATGAAAGCAATTTGGAAATTACAAGATGCCAAAGCACAATTCAGTAAGGTTGTAAAAGATGCGTTGCGGATAGGTCCTCAGTATGTGACACGTCGAGGAGCAAAGGCAGTTGTTGTGCTTTCAGCTAAGGATTATGAGAATTTAGTTTCTAATAAACCAAGTTTCAAAGAATTTTTATTGAACTGTCCCAAAATGGATGAAAATTTTGAAATCGAAAGACGACAAGATTACCCAAGGAGTATTGATCTGTGAATTATTTACTGGATACTTGTGTAATATCAGAGATTGTGAAACCTGCCCCCAGCTCAAGGGTGATTATGTGGATAAACAGTATCCCTTCAGAACGATTATTTTTATGTTCCCTTACCATCGGTGAAATCCGAAAAGGATTGATCAAACTCCCTGAATCGCAGAAGAAAGAAAGATTGACGGATTGGCTCAATACCCTGTTAGAAAAATACCAAGATCGTATTCATTCCATTGATATTACTGTTGCCGAGAATTGGGGTGTAATGCAAGGAAAAGCTGAAAAAGAAGGGATGCCCATGTCTTCAATAGACAGCCTTGTTGCTGCTACAGCCTATACTCATAATCTCATTATAGTGACAAAAAATGAAAAGGACTTTCAGGCAAGTAAATTGTCCATTATCAATCCCTGGAATGATGAGGAAAATGACTGATCTCGTCGTAGACGGAGAATAGAGATGAAATTTTCAGAAACATCAAGAAAGCTTCTGATTATCCCAGCTATGGCCCTAGGCTTGCTCGTGCTTGTCCTCGTAGTAAAGTTTAAGCAGCCCCCTGAGCAGTTGCAGATTCAGGAGCGGTCTCGGGCCGTGAGGGTTATCCCTGCCCCGGAAGTGGCTGTTGTGCCCCGTGCCGTGGGCTATGGCACAGCAAAGCCGGGCCGGACATGGGAAGCCGTGGCCGAGGTGGGCGGTAAGGTGGTGGAGACTCACCCTGAGCTTAATAAAGGATCACTCCTGCGCAAAGACGAGGTGTTGTTGCGTATAGACCCTGCGGAATACGGCCTCGCCAAGATACGAGCCCAGGCGGACGTGGAGACGCTTGATGCCCAGCTCAAAGAGCTTAAGCAGAAAGAAAAAAACATCCGGCATTCCCTGGACGTGGAAAAACGTTCCCTTGTGCTCAGCAAAAAAGAGCTTGATCGCAAGCAAAACCTGTGGGGGGATCGTCATATTTCCAAATCGGAACTGGACCAGGAGGAAAAGCGCGTCCTTGCACAGCAAAACGCGCTGCAGAATTTTCAGAACACCCTTAATCTTATTCCAACACAGCAAAAGGCGCTCCTGGCAAAAATTGCCTCAAGCAAGGCACAGCTTAAAGATACCGGCCTGGACATTGCAAAAACAACAATCAAGGCCCCCTTTGATTGTCGCATCGCTGAAGTAAACGTAGAACTTGCCCAGTACGTCGCGCCGGGCAAGGTGCTGGTCAGGGCTGACAACACGGCTTTTGTTGAGATACTGGCTCAAATACCGATCCATACCTTTAAAAACCTCCTGGAACAGGAAGAAATTCCGCTTACCACGAGACAATTCACCATGGAAGAAATAAGGGAGTTTTTTGGACTTGGCGCCTTGGTGCGCCTGGATTTAGGGGGCAAGGCAGTGGAGTGGAAGGCCCGTTTTGCACGCATAAGCGAGACATTAGACCCCCAAACCAGGACCCTTGGGGTATATGTGGCCGTGGACGACCCTTACAGAAAAATTCTTCCAGGAAAAAAACCTCCTCTTTTGAAAAATATGTACTGCGAGGTGGAATTAAAGGGCAAACCTCGGCCGAAAACCGTGATTATCCCCCGTGCCGCCCTGCATGAGGGAATCGTCTATGTAGTCAGCCATGAAAATCGTCTGGAAAGGCGGAAGATTAATCCGGAGTTTGCCCAGGGCAATTTTATTTCAATCAAAAACGGCCTGACCTCCGGTGACCGGGTCATCGTGACCGACGTTATTCCAGCCATCGAAGGTATGCTTCTTGAGCCTCAAACCGACGAGGAGCTTTTGAAGTCACTTATTGCCGAGGCATTAGGGGAGGCTCCGCTTAAATGAGAGCGCAAGCCTCCTGGATCTCTTATTTCGCCTCCCACCCCACGGCGGCAAACCTGCTCATGGTCACCCTTATTGTCTTGGGCCTGTTTAGAGTAGGGGACCTTCGCAGGGAAACCCTTCCCGACTTTGCTCCCGCTGAAATCGAGATCGTGGTGAGGTATCCAGGGGCCACGGCCGAAGACGTGGAAAATGCTGTGTGCAGGCGCATAGAAGACGCCGCAAACAATGTCAACAACGTCCTTGAAATCCGCAGCGATGCCCGTGAAAACATGGCGCGGGTCGTGGTGGAGATGATAGACGGCTGCGATATGCAGGGATTCTTGAATGACGTAAAGACCGAGGTGGAGGCGATTGATGACTTTCCTGATGAGGCGGAGCCGCCGACAATCAAACAGCTTGGCAAAACGGATATGGTCTTATCCGTGGCCATTACCGGCCCCATGTCGGAGCCTCACCTGAAGATCTTCTGTGAGCAAGTCAAAGACCGCATGCTGCGGACAGATGAAATCAGCTTGGTGGACATTCTTGGTTTTTCCGACCACCAGGTCAGGATCGAAATTCCCGGGGCCACCTTGATGCAGTTTGGTCTCAGCGTCTCCGATATCGCGGCCAAGATCTCCAGGCAAAGCCTGGACCTTCCGTCCGGCATTGTTGAAACACGCGATGCCGATGTGCTTGTGCGGTTTGCTGATGAGCGTCGAAAAGTCCAAGAGATTGAGGATCTTATCGTGGTCTCCGGGAAGACCGGCGCTGAACTCCGTCTCGGAGACATTGCACGTATCACGGATCGTTTTGAGCTTGACGAACAGAAGATTATTTTCAACGGCAAGCGTGCGGGTCTTTTGCAGATCAATAAAACCAAGTCCCAGGACGCACTGCGGATTATGCACGCCGTGGAGCTCTTTCTGGACAGGGAACGTCAGGTCTTGCCGAGCGGCGTTGAGTTCACCATCACCCGGAATATTTCCGAAGTTGTTCAGGACCGCCTGGATCTCCTTCTGGTAAACGGCGCTCAAGGTCTGATTCTGGTTTTCCTGACCATGTGGCTTTTTTTTTCCTTTCGTTTTTCATTCTGGGTTGTCATGGGGTTGCCGGTTTCGTTTCTCGGCGCAATTTTTGCCATGCACCTTATAGATTTTTCTTTGAATATGCTGACCATGGTGGGTCTTCTAATAGCCGTAGGTCTCTTGATGGACGATGCCATTGTTATTGCTGAAAACGTGGCAACCCATCTCAAAAAAGGAAAATCTCCCCTTGCCGCGGCCGTGGATGGTGTGACCGAAGTGCGGGCAGGCGTTTTTTCCTCTTTTTTAACAACGGTTTTTATCTTTGGTTCCCTGGCCCTTCTTATAGAGGGCGACATCGGCAAGGTGATGTGGGTGATGCCTGTGGTTCTCCTCCTGACATTGGCAGTCAGCCTTATTGAGGCCTTTTGTGTTCTGCCAAACCACCTGGCCCACTCCTTGAAAGGATTTGACCCTGAAAAGACAAGTCGATTCCGCAAACGGTTTGAAGCCGCAACAGAGGGGTTTCGGGAGAAGGTTCTGGGCCGTGTTGTGGACTGGGCCGTGTCGTGGCGTTATCTCTTCATTGGTCTGGTTATGGCCGTATTTCTGGCATCCGTGGCCATGCTTGCCGGAGGGGTCCTAAAAATGCAGGCCTTTCCGGATATTGACGGGGATATTCTTGAAGCTCGCATACTGCTTCCCCAGGGTACACCGCTTTGGCGTACAGAGGCCGTTGTCCAACAGGTGACCGACGCTCTGGAAAGGGTCAACCAGGAGTATACACCTTTTCAGCCGGGGGAAAAATCCCTGGTGCGGAACGTAAACATCCAGTTTAATCAGAATATCGATGCATTTGAAACCGGGTCTCACGTTGCCACCGTGTCTGCCGACCTGCTTGGCGCGGAAAACCGAAACGCTCCCATAGACGACTTGGCGGACCGCTGGCGCAAAGAGGTGGGAGAAATCCCGGATGTTCTTAATATTGCATACAAGGAACCGGTCATAGGCCCCGGAGGGCTGGCTATCGACATACGCCTGCAAGGCGAGGATCTATATCTGCTGAAAAAGGCGTCCCTTGATTTGATGCAATGGTTGAACTCCTACAAGGGAGTGCTTGATCTGGCCGACGACCTCCGGCCCGGCAAGCCGGAAATCCGAGCCAGGCTGAAAAAGGGAGCCATGTCCCTGGGCGTTGACGCATCATCTGTCGCAGGCCAGCTTCGATCAGCCTTTCAGGGCAGGACTGTAAGCGAGGTTCAGGAAGGTTCGGAATCCTATGAAATCGATGTGCGCCTTGCATCCCCGGATAAAGACAGTCTGGCCGACCTGGAGTATTTTCACATCACAACCGGATCAGGCAAACAGATCCCACTGGGTGCTGTTTCCATCCTTGAACAGGGCCGTGGTTTCGGCCGCATCTCCCGAATCAATTCCATGCGCACGGTTACGATCCGGGGTGACGTAGACACCAGGGTTGCTAATGCCAACGGAATTATCGCAGACACGAAAGCGCGTTTTTTGTCTGGGTTCATAGAGCGCTATCCTGACGTGAAGGTTACCCTGGAAGGACAGGCCAGGGAGGGGCAAAAAACCGCCAAATCCATGCGCAATGCCTTTATGATAGGCATCTTTGGGGTCTTTGTGCTCCTTAGCTTTCAATTCAGGAGCTACATAGAGCCGGTCGTGGTCATTGTTGCCATCCCGCTGGCATTCATCGGCGTGGTCTGGGGACATCTACTCATGGGCCTGGAACTTTCCATGCCGAGCATCATGGGGTTCGTCTCCCTTGCAGGCGTGGTGGTCAATGATTCCATCCTGTTGGTGATGTTCATAAAACTCAGGATCGCTGAAGGCAAAGACGGCGCAACGGCAGCCAAGACCGCAAGCAGACAACGTTTCAGGGCAGTACTCCTGACCTCTTTGACCACTATCATGGGTCTACTGCCCCTGCTCCTTGAACGAAGCCTCCAGGCACAGATCCTTATCCCTCTGGCCGCAAGCCTGATCTTCGGGCTCCTGACATCCACGGTCCTGATCCTTATCGTAATCCCCGCCCTCTACACCATCCTGGGAGATTTCGGGCTCATCGCAGCCGCTCCTCATACGGACAGAAAAACAGCGTAGACGTTTACAGAAATTTTTAGCCCGACTTTCGAGCTTTAAAAAAAACAAACCCATATTCAATGAGTTGCGGCCACAGACACTACGGACGTCCTCCAAGTTTTGTTTAGGCTAAATTTTTTTATCGGTAAATTTTTATAATTAATAAGTTAGGCTGAATATCTTCTGGAGCTTTCTCTTCTCCTGGTCCGGCACTGTCGAACGTACTATCATCGACGATACCATGCCCCCGGTGGCCCCTATCGAGCGAACCATCGCCTACGAAGCCCCATTTGACCGCTGTGACCGGGAAAAGGATTATGAGGCTGTCTCGGGTAAATTTTGACAAGCGATTCCAAGGAGAATAAATCGTCTTGAATTGCATTTATGTTTTAAGGTTTAATTATGTATCGATATACGATATAATCGTGTTATGATTCAATCATTCGTCAATAAAGTTGCTCGTGATATTTACCACGGTGAAAGCAGCAGGAATGCCAGGAAACTGCCGGCGGGACTGCACCCCAAGGCCCGGCGACTGTTGGATCAGCTTAACGCCGCGCCATCCATAAACTTCCTTGGGGTGCCACCGGGGAACCGGCTGGAAAAATTATCCGGTAACCTTGAAGGACAATGGAGTGTGCGGATCAATGATCAATGGCGGGTTATTTTTGACTGGCAGGGTGAAGACGCCCATAATGTTGCCATAGTTGATTACCACTGAGGAGGAAATAAAATGCTGCCTAAATACAGACCGCCGACACATTCCGGGGAAATGCTGCTGGAAGAGTTCCTGAAACCATTGGGTATAAGTCAAACAGCACTGGCCAGGCATCTTGGCTGGCCCTATGCAAGGCTGAACGAAATCATTAACGGCAAAAGAGGTGTCACCGCTGCCTCAGCCCTTGATCTTGGTGAAGCGCTTATGACCGGCCCGGAATTCTGGCTCAATCTGCAGCGTGACTGGGATCTCTGGCACAGCAAACAGAAGCATCGCGCTATTCAGCCGTTGCCCAATTTGGCAGCTCAGGCGGTTATTGAAGGATAGGAGACATCTAACCCAGATAAACTGGAAATTTTTAAAGGGTCCTGGATAAGTACCTTAACAGCTGCGTGTAACTATTTAAAAATATTTCACCTTTTTAATTTCCTGCCATAAAAAACAAGAAAATTACCACTAAGGTACTAAATGTTGACCGACGAACAAATCAAAGTTCTTCTGGAAGATATAGAATCCGACAATGTGGAGCGGACTATTTCCACGAATAAAACAGATAAATTCTGTCAGGCTATCTGCTCCTTTGCCAACGACATGCCGGGCCATGGTAAGCCTGGGTACCTGTTTATTGGTGCGGATGATAAAACAGGGGGAATAAAGGGTATCGGAATCACGGATCAACTTCTTCAAAATCTTGCCGGACATCGTGATTCCGGGCAGATTGTTCCTCTGCCGTCTCTCACAGTTCAAAAGCGTTCTTTTCCTGAAGGAGACATCGCAGTAGTGGAAGTCCTGCCCTCCGACATGCCGCCGGTACGCTACCGTGGCCGGGTCTGGATACGGGTGGGACCACGCCGGGCCGTCGCCACGGAACAGGAAGAACGGATACTCACGGAGCGCCGGGTGCATATGGCTAGAAGTTTCGACCTCCTGCCCTGTATCGGTTGCGTTCAGGACCAAATGGTCCTTTCTCTGTTTCAGCTTGATTACCGGAACGCTGCGATCGCTCCTGAAATCATCGAAGAAAATGAGCGTGATCTTTTTCAACAGATGGCCGCTCTGGGGTTCTGGGACGTGCAGAATAACTGTGCCACCAACGCAGGGGCATTACTGTTTGCGGAAATGCCACAAAACTGGTTTCTTGGTGCATACATTCAATATGTTCGCTTCGATGGATGTGGTATGGAAGCAGATATCCTGGATGAGCGCAAGTTTACAGGAGACCTGCTTACGCTTCTTCGTGAACTGGATGCATTTATAAAAACGCTGTTTCCTTCCCGTCCGGTCCCGGTTTCCGCGTTACGGGAGGAACAGCGCACGCCTTATCCGAACTGGGCCATCCGTGAGTTGCTCATGAACGCTGTCATGCACCGCAACTACCAGTCTAATGCACCTGTTACTTTTTATTGGTTTTCCGACCGTATCGAAATCCAGAACCCTGGAGGCCTGTTTGGCGCTGTAACTCCTGAGACTTTTCCTGATCAGAATGATTACAGAAATCCGAAAGTTGCAGAAGCAATGAAAGTGCTTAAATATGTCAATCAGTTCCGTCGTGGAATAATAAAGGCTCAGGACTTGTTGCGGAAAAACGGCAATCCACCGGCGGAATTCACTATTAACCAACCAAATTATTTCCTCGCAACAGTACAGGAGGCCGGATCATGAAAACCATCGCCTTTTTCAATAACAAGGGCGGCGTAGGTAAAACCACGCTGGTCTACCACATTGCCAGGATGATGGCGGAACTTGGGCACAGGGTACTGGCAGCCGATATGGATCCGCAGGCCAATCTCACGAGCATGTTTCTGGAAGAGGAGCGGCTGGAAGAATTATGGCCGGAGGACGGAGATCATAAAAGTATTTTGTCATGCATCCCTCCCATCCTCGAAGGAACCGGCGACATTACGACTGCGCATACAGAAAGGATTCTGGATAATCTGCACCTGATTCCAGGCGACCTCGGCCTGTCGCAGTTCGAGGATAAACTCTCGGACAGTTGGCCCCGGTGCCTGGATCAAGACCCGGCGGCATTTCGTGCCATCACTGCTTTTTATCGCATCGTTTACACTGCTGCCGAGGATATGGATGCGGAAATCGTGCTGATTGATGTGGGGCCGAATCTTGGAGCCATCAATCGCTCGGCGTTAATTGCCGCCGACCATGTAATTATGCCTCTGGCTTTTGATCTTTATTCTTTGCAAGGATTGAGAAACCTGGGCCCCACCCTGAAACAATGGCGTCGTGGCTGGCAACAACGGCTGGGACAGAAACCGGTCGGCCTGAATATTCTTCTTCCTTCCGGCAGCATGACGCCGACCGGGTATATCATAATGCAGCATGTGGAGCGAAAAAACCGCCCTGTTAAATCATACCGGAAATGGGTTGAGAGGATACCGGCTACGTATCGGGAATATATTCTCAACCAGACAGAGGGTTCAATATCTGAAGTCAACGACGATCCCAATTGCATCGGACTGGTCCGCCATTATCAGAGTCTAATGCCCATGGCGCAGGAAGCAGGAAAGCCGATCTTCCTTCTTAAGCCGGCCGAAGGAGCCATTGGCGCACATGCTCAAAGCGTTTCCAAATGTTATATGGATTTCAAACGGATAACGGAAACGATACTGCAAAGAATGATGTTTTCGTAAAAAATTTTGACTTTTGAAATCGGACATTAACAGCAGGAGGGCGAAATTAGAGCAGACACATGAGTGGATAAGATTGGCAGGACGAAGTTCAGGTCTGAGTGGCAGGCAATCTTTGATAATTATGCCGAAGAATTTTAAAATAAATTTTGTTAAAAACCAGTCAGTTGTAAAAAAACACTTAACCCTGTACGAGCTAAGTGCTTGATATTATTAGTGGCCTCGGCAGGAATCGAACCTGCGGCACCAGGATTAGGAATCCTGTAATATAGTCATGAATTCAATAGATTATAATATAAAAGCGTAATTTTGGACGTAATCAATAAATTTTGAAGGGTCAAACAGTCTTTCCATCCTCGCTTATTTCTCATGGCTACAAACTTAAGCCGGTACACCTTGAAATCTCAGGGAGTTACAGAGTAGGGTGGGTAATGCCAACCATAAAAAGGTGGAAACCGTTTGGCCGAAATTAAAACCACCCTCAACTAATGAGCGGTGAAGTGTGGGTTGCATATGAAAATGAATGTATCAATTGAATTGCCCATTAATGAGCAACC
>JAYEGR010000146.1:0-23867 GCA_034659175.1 Thermodesulfobacteriota bacterium
GTATGTTTTTGTCATCCGAAGAGTCTTCGTAGGAAAGCATCCCCTTTGAACCCACAACCACCATTCTGTGTTCCTTGAACGGATGCAGCCAGTTCACAAATATATGCCCCACTATGTTGTCTGGATAGGTGAGCACTGTCATCGAGGAATCATGTATATGCGGCTGCAGAAAGGCGCCGCCGCGGGATACTACCTCTATAGGGGGACTCCCGATAAAATATTGAAAAATCGATATATCATGAGGCGCAAAACTCCAGAGGATATTCTCTTCAGTTCTGACCGTTCCCAGATTCAAACGGTTGCTGTAGATATACTGAAGCTTGCCTATTTTCCCCTTTTCAATCAATTCTTTGATCTTTCGGATAGCGGGGTGGAATAGAAGAAGATGGCCAACCATCAGGTTCACGCCGTTTTCTTCGGCAAATTCCTTGAGACGCCTTGAATCTTTTGCCTTGAGCGTGAGAGGTTTTTCAACGAGTACATGCTTATTGTGGCTTATGATAAATTCGGCGATCTCAAAATGGGTCTCGGCCGGAGTTGCCACGGTGAAGCCGTCAAAATCCTCATTTATCGCATCCCTTATGCTGGCAAATGTCCTTACATCAGGATACTTTTCTTTGAATTCGGCGCGCATGTCGGTGTTTGCTTCTACGATTCCTGCAAGACAGTCAAGACCGAGCAAAGTCTTTATATGGTTCTTGCCCCAGCGGCCGGCACCGACAACACAAATTTTTTTGTTCATAAAATGCTCCTTAAACAAACACGATATATTGAGGGATATTGGTAAGTTACGGTCTAGTCCCTGAGCGTAATGGCCACCATAGGGGACGCCACCAGTCTGAGGGGGACGACGCTGGTAACTTTGTTAACTTATTCATTAAGGAGCCCCTGCTTTTTTAACTGCATTCTCCTTTCCATAAATATTTTTCAAAAGAAAAACTATAAATTCTTGAAAAATTCTCTGCCCTTATCACGCGGTTTTTCTTTTCGGATACACATTACATTAACAGCACATTTATCTGGCTCAACATCAAATAAATTACAAAAGGCTTTATATGTCCTGGGAAACCAGGAGCCTCTGATTGGATGTTTTAGTATTTGCATTATAGCTTCTCTACTATACAGTTGAAATACCTGCTTAATTGTTTGCACTGAACCGTAATTTATGGCCTGTGTAATAATGAGTTTGTAATGATCTTTCATGTCCAACTTATTAGTGTCGATATCCCAGAAAAATTCAGGAAAGCTTTCCTGAATTTTTTTCTGAATAATTGTTGTAGCGGGAATAGTATTAAATATTTGCATGATAGTATTTTGCAATTTCTATTTTGATCAGATCAATGTAATATGCGATATCCTTGTTGTTTAAAAACACAATCGGTTCGTCAATGGCATTATCTAATATATCGTCAATGTTAAGACAAGACTCCAAAATTTCTTTGCCTGAGATATCATAACCGAATTGTCGTTCAGCCACGTCAATAATATCCTGTAGAGAGATACCATGCTTTAGTATTTCCCCAATATCCACCAGGTCTTTCATTTTTGAACGGTGGCAGCGGGCGAAAGCCTTCATTCCTGCTAAATCTTCAAGGCTGAGAGTGTCAAAACCGAAAACAGTTTTTTCTGGAGGGTAAAGCGGGACTTTGTAAAATTCACTTTCCTGATCTGCGGTGAAGTTTTGAAACACAGCAAACAAAACCATGACATCGTTGATTTGACAATGCAACTGCCCGGCAATTGGAACGATGTCCTTTCGGTGATAAATATCATGTTTCCGTAACACTTTGTCAAGAATTTCAACCTCTGCATCATAAGTACTTTTGAATGGAAAGGAAAAAAAATCCAGATCAATGCTTTGTCTGTGGCCGAAACGTAAGGCCAAAGCTGTTCCTCCAACCAGGAAAAAATGATTTTCAGGAAGCTCAGGGAAAATATGTTCTTGCAGAAATTTAGCAGCTTCCCTTTGTTCAACAGGAAACACCCGTTCAAGATCGATAGACATTTTTTGCGTTACCTCAGGCATAGCTTGTTTGTTGAAACCACGAATAACAACGCGGTGCGTTCAGCATAATTATACACATTCTGAAATTCAACTTTTGTTAAAGACCACAGGAGACGCTGGGCTTACTCAACTTTCTGAGTTGAGTAAGAATATTTCACTTTCGTTATTATCCAGTACAATCAATTCCCCGACTTCATATTTAATTATCCTGACAATTCTTTTTTGTTTGTAATATTATTACTCCTGAACTTGCTTAAATACTCGACGAAAAATGATATAAACAACATAATAAACCCTCTGGACAGTATAGCAAGAATTGGGGTTGGTTTTAACTTCGGCCACTTAAAGTTGTGTGTTGAGTAGTGAGTGATGAGGGAAGCCAGATCATATCTTTATTCTCAATACTCAACACTCATATCATGATATTCAAAACAACAGGATCATTGTCAGCTTATCTTGTTAAAACATACCCTTTCAAATCCCAAAGCCGCGACCACAAATTTCTGCAATCTCAGATTTCCATATTTTTTTTCAAGCTTGTTTCCGTACTCTTGCACCTGCTTTTCACCATCTTTCATCTGCTTTGCGATCTCAGGAATCCGTCTTAAATCATCTTCAGAAAGCTGCGTTGCCTGATCAGCGCTCATTCCGGCATCCTTGAGCTTTACAAATTTAAACTCAATTAAAACATCAAATACTTTGCCATATCTCTTGTCCGGCCTGATTATCATGGTCAAATCAGCATGTCTGCAGTCAATTTCAGTTTCAGAATCCATGATATAGATAATATCATTGTACAGAAGCGTTAAAAAAGCGGTCTTTAATGTTAGTTCATTAGCCCATCTGTAATCGCGGTTATGAAAAACCTTGAAATATCTTTCCTCCATGAATCTGCACAAAAGAGCCATCTCTCCTTTTTGATAGACCAATTTTGCAGCTTCACTGCCATTATCTCTGTCTTCCGGTTCCGGCAGAAGCATTTTCTGGAGACGCTCCACATAAAGGCTTTTCATAACCAGATTGGGAACTTTCAAGATCACCTGTAGATCTTCCGTATCGCCTGCAATGGTCAATACTCCAAAATAGTAGAGAAAAGAGACCAGAAATGTGTTGTCTTTGGATTTGTCCGTCAGCATATCTTTAATGCCAAAACGATCTTCAATATCTGATATGACAACACCTTGATCTTTCTGCACCAGATTCATTAAAAGATCTCTTCCCAGGGGGATCTGAGCAATATACTCCAGCTTTGACTCATCCACGGCAAGGTTTGAATCCAGCATTTTTCTCGGATAACTGCATGTTTTTTCAAACTGTTCAAAAAAATATAAGCAAAAAGTCGGATTATAAATACGCTCATCTGCTGCATGAGAAAAAGTATAGCCATTGTAATATGTCCGCATCAAATTTACGGCTTCCTGAATCTTCTCCTTTTCAAAACCGCATTTATCAACAATCTCTTTGAGCACATCCTCAATTTCATTCTGCTTAAACCCGCACAGATCATTAAACTCAGGCTCAAAATAAATATTCTTTGCAATATTATACCCGCTTGTAATATCGCTCATAACAACAGGTGAAACCCCTGTTATAAAAACTCGGTCAAACATGGAACCTGAAGTTGAAGATTTAACAGCCTTGAAAAAAGTTCTTAAAGGTCCTTCATCATGCACAAGAGCTTCATATCTCTTTCCGACGCTTTGAACTCCCATCATTATTGTGTTGGCAAAATTATCATACTCATCTATGAGAAGATAAACAGGGTGTTGAGTTCTGCGGATTGCGGCAACAAGAGAATCAATCGAATAAAGGGCATCTTCTCGATTAATTTCGATATTTGGAATCTCAAACCCTTTATAATTATAAAAGTTATAAAACCCATTAATGCGTACATTGATATGATTAAAGAGAGCCTTTTTCACTTCTTCAGCGCTTCCAGTTGGATCAACACAGGAAAAATCAAATTTCAGAATAAAATATGAATTGCGCAGTTCCGTGGGGTTCTTCGCGATTTTAAGCCCGTCAAAAATCGCTTCAAACTCGTCCCTTTTTGCCACATCATAATAATTTTCCAGCAGTGAAAGAACAAGACTTTTGCCAAAGCGCCTGGGACGGATAAACAGTTGAGATTTTGTATTCTCAAGCAGGGGGATTTTATCTGTCCTGTCACAATAAAAATACCCCTCTGTGACAATACTTTTAAAATCAGATATACCGTATGGAAATTTCATTGTTAAACCTTTCTCCCATAACACTTAAATGTTGCGCGAAATCAGAACAAATTAATGATGCTCTACCCACGGCTTATCAAATCGCCAGCGCTTGTAATTCCACACCCATTGTTCCGGATACAGGTTAATTATTCTCTCTATTTCCGAGGCCATGATCTGAGTTGCCAGGACTTCATCTTTGACGCCGTGGTTTGATCCCAGAAGTTCACGGCTTAATATTCTATACCTCCATGGCCCTTCACGCACACAGAAAACAGCTATCACCGGACATCCGGTCCGAATGGCCATTTTCGCCGGCCCCGCAACAAAGGCTGTTTTATACCCGAAAAAATTCACGATCGGACCAACACGCCCATCAGGTTTCTGATCCATTACAAATCCAAGGATGTTACCGGATTTTATTACCCTCAGCATCTCTTTTAAGACCGATCGGCTGTCAGTCCATATCACATTCGCTCCGAACCGATTTCGAAGATCTTCCAGAATACCTGTAATCACGGGAAATTGAGCCGGCTTGGCCAAAGCGCTGAAGTTTCGCGAACCTTCACTGGCAATAAATGCAGCGGACAGATCCCAACTGCCTACATGGCCGGTTATTCCCACAATTCCTTGCCCCTCCGGAAAGGATTGCAAAAGGCTGCCCAACTCCTTACGCCCCGACACCTTTAAGATATCCGGGCTATAAGAGGCCCTGACTATTTCCATAGCGCTGACGACCTGATGACGCATCACCTGCTTGGCAAACAGGGACGAACGGTGTCCAAATGGATATTTGCCGTACAATTTGTTTGTATTGCAGTATATCTTTCTGAATTCGTCCCTGGCAAAAGGCCTAAATATGGAAACCAAAAATAAAGCAAAAAAACCGAACATGCTTCGGGGTATATTACGGATCACCCAAAAAACAACATAAATAACAAATTCCAGTATTCTTGAAACAAATTTATTCATAAAGGTGTTAAGGGATGTGGGAAATAAGCTGAAAGAAACTTCGGCAACCTTCACTCCCACAGGTTGCCGACCCTGCCGATCCATGGTATAAATAGCTGTTTCATGACCGTACGTGAGACATGCTTTGGTTATTCGGAGGAAATTCCGTCCAGTCCACCGAATGGAAAATATTTGAATACACGGAAAGCAATCTTCATGGCATGATTATCATTAATTGTTCGTACGATACGATCGTAAAACTTTTTACTAAATCGGGAAAGTTATTTTGCAAAAATTTAAAAATATAAACGTTATCACCTTTATCATAATCCTTGTCAACGTAATCTGGTGGTTTACCACCAGTGACGTGACCTATCTGATCGCACAGAACCGAGACGTATTGCTCGGGCGTTATTCCGTCGGCAGATTCTCTGCCATGCTCATAGTGTTTATCATTTCCATGATGACAATTTACCTGATCCGTGGAACCCGCGAAACAAGCAGGCTGCGCGTCTTCAGGCTAATTTCCATATGCCTGGGATTGGCAGTTGGCCTGTTTCTAGTAGATATGGGCGCACGTCTTATTCGCTCACCACGTTATTTCAGTACTGACGATGTTTACCACCGCAGCCCCCATTCCTCAGTTTCAGGAATCTTCATTGATGCACCCGAAACAAAGTATTCATATCCTGTCATGCAGCCCGGTTATCCTGACGTCCAATACACCATTACAGCCGACAAAAGGGGATTCAGGAACAAGATCGATCTCGACAAATGTGATCTGCTGGCCTTGGGCGACTCATTTACAGAGGGTTCCAGCGTTTCGGACGAACATCCATGGCCTGAGGTATACAATCAAATAAGCAAACACGTTGTTTGCAATCTAGGCATGTCAGGCGGAAATCCGAGTACTTATGTTGAGACTCTGGAACTTTTTGGTTTATCTTTAAAGCCGGATATCATTGTGTGTATGATTTACGAAGGGAATGATTTTCGCGGTTCCGGTGAACTCTTGGGCAGGCTGAAAAAACAGGCTTCACTAAAAAAACGGGTCCGCTCCTTTTACAAATTCTCACCAATACGCGTTACACTAAAAAAATTCTTTATTAAAACACTGACTCTTGATTGTACCGAAGCGTCCCTCTCTCCTTTGGAAAACAACAATACACCGAAAATCCCGGAAGGACTCGCATGGCTCCCTGTGGAAATTCCTGAAGGTCCTTTGGGTAATTATTACACATTCACTGTAAAAAAACTGGAAACTCATTATGACAGCAAGGAAAAATTTCTAAAATCACCAGGCTTTAAAACTGTTTCAATTGCTCTGAAAAAAATGCGGGATTTGTGCGGAAAAATCAACTCAAGACTCATCGTAGTCTATGCGCCCGACAAATCGCATGTCATAATACCAATGATAAGCAATAGAATTCCTCACGAAAAACTTAAGGCCTTTCTTGCACTGAGAAAAAAAGGACTGCCTTCTCCTGGTGAGACTGTTCGAATATTGCTGGCAAACATTGATGAACAGGAAAACGCGGTCAGAGAACTATGCGAACAGGAGTCAATAGAGTTTCTTGGATTAACAAAACAATTACGCAGTGAAATTGAGAAGGGGGAACAGGCGTATTATACTTATGACATGCACTTTTCACCTGTTGGTCATCGTTTAGCGGCTGAAGCTCTTAACCGTTACCTTGAACAGTCTCGACCGTCCCTGAAATAACCGCTGAACGGCTTGCGCGGAAAATCATTACCCTTGTCACACTCCACACCGAGGTTTAATTAATGGTTGAAGTTTCTGTCATTACACCTACTTACATGAGAAAACGAACATTGGAAAAAGTAATGGAATCTCTTGAGAAACAATCATTTCCCATTGAAAAATTTGAAATGATTGTTGTGGACGACGGCTCCACAGACGGGACGATTAAAATGCTTGAATCATATCAAGGCCCATTGAATCTCGTAACTTTATCAACCAAATTGCCTGCCGGCGATTATGGATACTTAAGGGCCTTGAACATCGGCATCTTAAATGCCGCAGGGAAATATCTCGTGTTTCTGGATTCAGACATGGTGGTAAAATCAGATGCATTGGAAAACCTGATGCTTGCCCATCACAAGTGGGAAGAAAAGGGAGAAAAGGTACTTATCAGAGCATGGTGGGCCAGGAGACGAAATGTGATCAAAATGTGGTTCAGGGGAGATCATTTTTCAACATACACACCGGAAAAGGCGTTTAAAAAATATCCAAAATTCAGAAAATACTGCGACCGAAATAATCGACTGATTGCCACAGATGCCACAAGCGCATTTATCTCCATTCAAAAAGAATTCGCGGTTGCAGTGGATGGTTTCCCTGAGCATGCAAAATGTTATGGAATGGATGGGGAATTTCAAGAAAGACTGATCAACAAATTGGGCGTAAGAATCGTATTTGCACCGGAAATATACGCCATACACGGGCCGCTCAGAGGCGACATCCGTGCCAAGAAATACAAATGGACAAAAAAAAACGCAGCCATCTACAGAGAAAAACAGCGGAAAGGGCTGTCTTCAGGCGATTGTAAATATTCGGCTTGATGCCGGAAAATAGCTGGAACCACCAAATTGTAAATGTTTGGCAGCGCTTCACAGGGAGGTGAGCAGGCTGATCAGCTGATAAGCGCAGACTTCGATACTTAGGTATGCTGGGCAGCCTGATCGCCTTCCTGTGGAGTGCTGCCGAATATTTACGGGCGATTGAATGAAAAAAAAGACATTGCTGCAGGTTAGATATGGCTATCCTGGGCTCATGACAACCTGTAACGAGTATCTGCAGGCATTTAACAATAATGAATACAAAAAAATTGTTGTCTTTCTGGTGGGCCGAGAAGACCCTGACGTGGCCGGTCAAGTTCCTGCCGACAAAGTAATATTCCTGCAATTAAAAAAAAACAGTATAAAGGGATTGGCTATAGCGCCTGTATCAAAATTGCTGAAAATATGCAGAGATAATCATGTTGATATTGTTTTTGCCCACCGTTATAAACCCGCCCGAATCATGGCCATTGCAGCGTTGTTTTACAAACCTGTGTTAATGATTTCAATTGTCCACCGAATAGGTCAGTTCAAAACCCGCAGCAGACGATTAATCGGAAAACTGTTACTCAACAGGTATTTCAAGTATATAGGAGTTTCCGAGGCAACACGAAAGGATATACTGGACTCCGGTATCGGCAATAGCCCTGATGAAGTATTGGGGCTTGGGAATTGCGTGGATGTGGATGCCATGGTAAACGGTCTGTTGACACGAAATCAGGCACGGGAGCAGTTATCTCTTAATAAGGAAAGTTATGTGATAGGCACCATCGCAAGGTTATCCCGGTCCAAGGATTATCCAACGCTTATTCGATCGTTTGCCATTGTCAGGCGCAGTATCCCAAAATGCAGGCTTGTTATTGTCGGCGAGGGACATTTGAAACCGGAAATTGAAGCCCTGGCGCAGAGTCTTGAGCTTGGAGACAGCGTTTTTTTTGCCGGCAGGATTGATGATGGCTGGCGGATCATTCCTGCCTTTGATATTTTTGCGCTTACTTCCCAAACAGAGCCCTTTGGTCGAGTTCTTCTTGAAGCGATGATTGCCAGAGTGCCGATTGTGGCTACCACGACTGGTGGAATTCCAGAGGTTGTTGGAGAGGATTATTCATTGTATCCTCCAGGCGACACGACTGAGATTGCCAAGGGAATAATTACTCTTTATGACTTATCAGATCAAGAACGAACTGAACTTACCGAAAAAATGTTTCAACGCAGCAAACAATATTTTGACAGGCCTGCTTTTCAGGAAAGGCTTTGTGGATTTGTTTCCTCTTTTTTTTAAAAAAACTATTTTGTAATGATTACAAATGGCAACAATTGATCCAAACAACCTGCTTTATCGGCTCCAGGCAGCAGGTCTCTTCATTTTCCTTTTAGGATTTTTTGTATTGCCTTCGCCGGGAAGCCACGAAACGATCTACTATATCTTTGTAATGCTGCCTTTTTTTCTGCTTCTACCATTCAACTTCCGTGAGTTTGTCAATCTCAATTCGTCATATATCCTCCTGATCATTCTCATGGTTTATTATATGGGGAGTATGCTATGGTCACAGGAATTCAACAGTGATACGCTCTACTATTTCAGCCGTCGTTTATTTTACATTTCATGTCTCATTCTCACTGTAAAGTCAGTGATTGATCATTTTCCCCTATTTGATCAATTTGCCGTAAAATTTTTTATTGTGATAGGCAGTTGTCTGTTCAGTTTATGCCTGTTCAACTATTTCTATCTACATGGCCTTTCCATGCCCAGATTCCATCCTGAACCCGGCTCGATGATAACCCTCGGCAGGTTTGAAAACGCCATACGATGTGCCTGGATACTGGGATCTATGGTCTTAATATCTCTTTGGATGCTATTAAGGGAGCGTGAACAATATCTAAAAATATTCTACAGCCTTAGTTTAATTCCCTCGTTTCTATTACTAATGCTTACACAAAGTCGCGGCGCAATATTGCCGTTCATCGTCTGCCTGCCGATTGTAATTTGTTTATCTCGGGACTCAGGAAGAGTAAAAATCCTCGGCCTGATCCTGGGTGTACTTATTATGTCAGGCCTGTGGCTGTTCTTTACTCCAACCGGCAATAATTTGCTGAACGGTCTGATAAACAGAGGGTTGTCTTTTCGAATAGATATCTGGTCAGCCGTACTTAACGAAACAAAAGGGGATCTGATTTTCGGCCAGGGGTTACGGAGAGACTCTGATATAATTACAGAACTGGCTGAAAAATTTAATCACAGCCACAATTTTGTTCTGAGTGTGCTGAGATTCAGCGGCATTACAGGAGTACTGCTCCTTCTGGCTATGGTGGGACAATGCCTGAAGGAGGCCTTTACAAACACAACTGAAAATATGCCTCTATGGGGCATTCTTCTCTTGTTTGGCTCTCTTTGTCTATTTACTAACGGTAAATTCCCATTATCAAGTCCAAGAGAATCCTGGTTTATCTTCTGGCTGCCTATCGCATTCATATGTGCTCACGCAAACAACAACAAAAAAAGAATAAACGCCTGAGTCCGGGAATATTCAGAACATGAATTCATCCGACACAATTACCATTATCGTGCCTGTATTCAATGAAGAGGAAAATTTAGGCAAATTCCGCAGTGAAATGGATAAATTCCTGGACAAGGTTAATATTTCAACGACTGTTTTATTTGTGAATGACGGGTCCAGGGATAACAGCCATAAAATAATTTCCGACATATGCGCCGCAGATAACCGTTATTCCTTTATTCTGCTGGATGCCAATTACGGATTAAGCACCGGCATAAAGGCCGGCATATCCGCATGCGAAACGTCGCTGGTAGGTTACATTGACTCTGACCTGCAAACCAGTCCTCTTGATTTTATGAAGTTCCTGGATTTTTTTCCGGAAGTTGACATGGTAAACGGTATTCGTGCACGCAGACAGGACAAATTTGTAAAAAAAATTTCATCAAAAATCGCCAATTCCTTCCGGAGAATGATGATCCATGACAATATTCAGGACACTTGTTGTCCTCTAAAAATCATAAAAACCGATTTTGCTAAAAAAATTCCATTCTTTTGTGGAATGCACCGTTTCCTGCCGGCATTGATTCAATTACAGGGAGGCCGTGTGAAACAGGTCCCTGTTTCACATTTTCCCAGGTACGCGGGGCAGGCCAAATATCATCTGTGGAACCGCCTGACAAGTCCTTTCTTTGACACGTTAGCCTTTCGGTGGATGCGTAGCAGATACATCCGCTACAATATTTCCCAAACATGGTCAAATCGAAAAAGTGAATAATTATACAATATTCGGAATTGGTTTCCTGGCACAGGGACTTTTTTCGGCAAGACTCCTGGTACAGTGGATATACTCTGAAAAGGCAGGAAAAGTGCTCTCTCCAGCTATATTCTGGCAACTAAGCATCACCGCATCCTTTTTATTGTTTGTTTATGGAATATTAAGAAAAGATATCGTCATAATCGGCGGTCAGACAATTTCATATTTCATCTACCTCCGCAATCTCTATTTCCAGGGCAGTTGGCGTCAAATCCCCGGCCCGTTTAGAGTTCTGGCAATTGCATTCCCGTTTATTGCAATAATATGGTTAAATTTTGAAGATGAATACAGCCTGACAAATATTATTTCGAACAAAGACATATCAATTCCACTGTATATCTGGGGCGGCATCGGGCAACTCATATTCATCTTTCGTTTTGTATACCAATGGTATTGCTCGGAAAAGGCTCAAGAATCGATTCTACCTCTCGGCTTCTGGATTATCAGCATCATAGGCTCGCTGATGGTCATTATTTATGGAATTTTCAGACTGGACCCAGTCCTTTTTATAGGACAGTTATTCGGGTCCACTGTTTATTGCAGAAATATAATTATACATCGTAGACATAAAAAACAAAAAATACTTTAGAAAAGGTTTCCTGGTGTTTGATTCCAAGGCGCGCATACCAAAAATTCTCCAAAAAGTTGGGAGCGACACCTATTTCCAATGGGCCGGTCTGCTCCTTGTAAGCCTGTTCCTTATCTTCATTGGTAGTGAGACAAAAGAGTTGCAGGGCATCTATGTTTATTATGCCGATATCAGCCGGAAAATAGTTGAAACCGGTGAATGGCTGAGTCTATATGCGGGGGACACACTCTATCTCAGGAAACCCCCTTTGGCATTCTGGCTGTCCGCGCTTTCCATAAAAGTATTCGGTCCGACATCATTTGCCGCTGTCTTTCCCACACAGCTCTTTAGTGTAGCCTGTATTTTCAGTATCGCATGGCTAGGCAACAAATTGTTTGATAAAATAACCGGCTGGCTGGCTGCATTCGCATGCCTCACCAC
Organism: Thermodesulfobacteriota bacterium; assembly: GCA_034659175.1. GTDB lineage: Bacteria > Desulfobacterota > Desulfobulbia > Desulfobulbales > DAOVYS01 > DAOVYS01. The sequence goes on from JAYEGR010000146.1 coordinate 12,068, forward strand.
TTCATTATTCCTTCACAACGCCACAAATTTCAGAATGGACCCTGCCCTCTTGTTTGGAGTTACTTTGTCTGTTGCCGGATATCTGGTAGTATCTCCTCGTTTAAAGCCGGCCATATTCTTTGGTGGAATCGGCATTGCAACGCTTGCAAAAGGCACTGTAGGTCTATTGCCTCTTCTTCTGGCAGGCATTCACAAATTATTCAATCGGACATCAGAACCTTTACGGCTAAACACCTGCTTAGAATGGCTGGCCTGGACCATTCTCCTGCTTCCCACAATCGGTTGGTATATACATCTATCCTGGCTGACGGAATCACAAATTATTAATGCGCTGGTAGCTGACACCTTAGCGCGAAGCGCGGAATACTCTTGGTCGGAACGACTTCTGCGTCATTATATTGGTCCTCTTGCCAAGGGATATTGGCCATGGCTTCCATTTATGCTCATTGGCTCAGGTCAAGCAGCATTCTCAATGAGCGGATATGGAAATCATTCAGCAAAACGCTCAACCAGCGTTTTATTAGTTGGATGGTTTCTGATTGTGTTGCTGGGAGCATCCCTAAAACCGTCAGGATATACACGCTATCTATTTCTGGCGTTACCAGCCATGTCCATACTTTCCGCCCGGGGAATTATTCGCGCATTACGCTGGAAACAAATTCCCTGGAAACTCCCAATTGTTCTAGTCCTTACTACCGTCATCGCCTCGTTTGTATTGGTTGCTACACCTCTATCAATTCATGAAGATTCACGTGAAGAAATCAACACAATGCGATACATTGTTTCACACCGACTTGCAAACCATGAAAAGCTACTATTTCTTACCACACCGAGAGACGCAAAAGGGGCTAAACCACTTTGGTCATCCTCCTGGAGCCGATACTATCTAGACCGTGAACTGGAATATATTCCACCCGAAGATGCGCACGCACGATCCAAACCACAGACAATTATCCTGCTCATGCGCAACAAGGTATTTGAAAAATATGCTGACGAAATCACACTCACGCAGCTTGCAAAATCACAAAATTTTCTGCTTGCGGAAACAAAGCATTCTCCGGCAGAGTAAAAAAAATCGCACTGTGAACAATTCAACGCTTTTCTGCTGACACGGTTCAACCATATTCCATTATGCGCGAAAAAGATGTCTACATAAGAATTTTCAAGCTGATCAAGCCGTACATTCCCAAGCTGATCGGTTCCATGATCTGCATGGTGATGGTGGCCCTGCTCAGCACATGCCAGGTCTTCATGGTCAAGCCGCTCATTGACGAAATCTTTCTTAATAAAGACCGGATGATGTTAAATCTGCTGCCGATATTGCTGATTGCTTTGTTCATAATTAAGGGCATGTTTTACTATGGGTACTCATACACGTTGAATGAAATCGGCCAGAGTGTGATTAAAGACTTGCGAAATAAAATTTTTGTACATCTGCAGTCAATGCCGCTATCCTTTTATCATAAAACCCCGACAGGCGAGTTGATTTCAAGAATAATATCGGACGTTACTTTGATACAAGGCGCGGTTTCGCATGCCCTGGTCGGTATCCTCAAAGACTTTCTCACCGTTGTTTGCATGATAGGGTACGTCTTTTATTTAGATTGGCGAATGGCCCTGGCTTCGATTCTCTTCTTGCCGCTGGCCTGTTTCCCAATCGTCCATTTTGGAAAAATACACCGAAGGTTAAGCACCAAAAACCAACAAATAACCGCCCTTGTATCAAACATTCTCTACGAGACCATAACCGGTACCAGAATTGTGAAAGCCTTTACTTCCGAAGAGCACGAGATCCGCCGGTTTTTCAACATGATAGACAGACTGTTCAAGGTAATCATGCGTGATGCCAAGATCAAATGCCTGGCCCATCCGATAATGGAACTGCTCGGAGGGATAGGAGTCGCTCTGATCATATTTTATGGCGGCAACAAAGTACTGAACGGGACATCCACTCCAGGGGCCTTTGTTTCATTTCTGACCGCACTTGTTATGGTGTACGAACCTATTAAAGGGGTAAGTAAAATCAACAGCGTAATTCAAAAAGGCGTTGCAGCCGCTGTTCGCGTATTTGACATTCTGGATGTCAAGACCGATATAATTGAAAAGCCGGATGCCAAGGAATTACCACCGATTAAAAAACATATCAAACTCAAACAGGTCTCATTCAGTTATGACGGCGCAATAACCGTGCTTCACGACATTAACCTGAAGGTCGATGCTGATGAGGTGCTTGCCATTGTAGGCCCGAGCGGAGGCGGGAAGACAACGCTTATTAATCTGATTCCCCGATTTTTCGAAATTACCGACGGCAGCATCTCAATAGACGACCTGGACATTCGTGACGTTACGCTGAAATCTCTCAGAAGCCAAATCGGCATGGTTACCCAGCAGACTATTCTTTTTAATGATACTGTCAGGCACAACATCGCTTACGGGTCCCGGGACTGCACGGAACAGGAGATAATCAAAGCGGCCCGTGCAGCACATGCGATTGATTTCATCACAAATCTGCCACAAGGATTTGACACGGTCATCGGCGAGTCCGGGACAAAACTGTCAGGCGGCGAAAGACAGAGAATCTCTATTGCAAGGGCACTTTTGAAAAACGCGCCAATCCTGATTTTAGACGAGGCCACTTCATCTCTGGATACAGAGTCGGAACGAGAGGTTCAAAAGGCCTTGGATAATCTGATGCAGAACCGCACAACCTTTGTAATTGCACACCGTCTCTCTACAATCAGAAACGCAGACCGCATAATAGTGATCAAGGACGGTCGGATCATTGAACAGGGAACCCATGACACGCTTCTTCCCCGGAATGGAGTTTACAAAATGCTCCATGACATGCAATTTTCGGAAAAATGAGTGCAACAGACGGACAGACAATATCCTTCTCCTTCCCTGACGCACAAGCGCAAAAATTTTCCTGCTCACCTCCGGATCATACAAATTCCGTACAAGACATTGTTTGTGGTAAGTTATTGCGAAAGGTTCCTGGAAAACGCAAAGTATTTGACGCAACATGGGGAGAACACCGGGTCATAGTAAAACTCTTTTCAGATGCCAAAAGGGCCAAACATCACCGGATCAGGGAATGGGAAGGATTAAACATGCTTTGTTCCCTGAAAGTGGCGGCTCCAAAGCCATTGTTTTTCGGTCAAGATCAGGATGGCCGGCAAATTGTAGTGATTGAAAAAATTCAAGAATCAGCCACTATTAAGGAACTCTGTGCACAGCCGGTTGATCCGGAGAAAAAATTTCATTTAAATCAGCTCATGTTCCGGGAATTGGCAATCCTTCATATAAAGGGAGTACTGCAGCAGGACTTGCACCGTGGCAATTTCCTGATCTCGGGCCAGACACTGTTTTCGCTGGACCCCGCGGAGATGAAATTTTTTTCCGGGCCGTTAAACAGGAAAAAATCCCTGAAACAGGTAGCATTGTTAGCATCGCAAATGCGGGATGAAAAGACGGAAACAGTCAATCAACTCATCAACGAGTATGGACTGGCAAGGGGATGGGAATTCACCAATAACGAACTTTCAGCCATTCGAACCAGATCCGCGAATTATAATAAAATCCGGATTAAAAAATCCCTGAAAAAATGTCTGCGTTCCTGCAGCAGGTTCAAACGAATCAAACACTCTTGCTTTTCGTCAATGGTTGATCGAAAATTTTTCCAAAATATTGATCCTGTCGGCCAACTGGAAAAAATCATCCGTGAATTCAAAAATCTTGAAATATTATACCAGGAACACGAACAATCAATCAGACTCGTCAATTTACAGGATCACGGTCTCGTGGTAAGAAAGTATCCGTATCAGAAACCGAGATTGTTACCTCAATATCTGTTCACACGTTCTCCGGCAACTCGTTACTGGTTAAATGCCCATCGTCTGAGTCTGTTAAACATACCGACTCCAAAACCCATTGCATTGATCGAACAGACCAGGGGTAGACATATTCTTGAGACATACGTGTTCACAGAGCACACAAAATCGAGAAACAGCTACGATTTTCTGTCTGACAACGACATCTCCGACAAACTGAAAGCCACTGTCGTTCGTCAAATCATAGAGATGCTTGACCGGCTGAAAACGCATAAAATCATTCACGGAAATCTGGATTTTGAAAACATTCTTGTCACAGACAACGGCCCCATGCTGACCAATCTTGACAATATGAAAGTCCATGGCCTGATTACGACACACCCGACTCCAAAAGAGGAACGTACTGATTTTGAAAAAAAATGGAAAAAATCTTTAAAGATAGGAAGATTTTTGACATAGCTGACAGCTAATGGCTTTTGTCGGAAAGCCAACTGAATTGACAGAACATATTACAAAACACTGGGTTAATGGAGGACACAATGAGTGATAAGGAAATCAGTCAAGAATTGCTTGATATACTGGCATGTCCCAAGTGCAAGGGGGAGGTCAAATTGACGGAATCAAAGGACGGGCTTCTCTGTGATGCGTGCAAACTCCTTTACGAGATAAAGGACGGCATCCCGATAATGCTTATTGACGAGGCAAAAAAGGTCGATTGAACGTATTAAATATCGAACAAGGAAATTTAAATTTAATTGTATAAGAAATCCTATTTGTGCAAACATGCAAAGGGCGAACACAAGGGCGAACCTTGTGTTCGCCCTTGTGTTCTAAAAGCCTTCAGCCTCAACACCTGAACAAACACCTGAACAGTCTCAAATTAATCGCGGCTGCCACCGAAAAAATGAAGGAGCATCAAAAACAGATTGATGAAATCAAGATAAAGTGAAAGTGCGCCCATGATTGCAGTCTTCCTTATGGCCGCCTCTCCGCTCTGCATGATTCCTGATGCGCCGATCTGGGTAATCTTCTGAACATCATATGCTGTAAGCCCTGTGAATACCATCACGCCGATCCCGGAAATTACCCAGGACATCATTGAACTTCCCATAAAAATATTCACGACCGATGCAATAATAATCCCGAACAGACCCATGATGCAGAATGATCCGATCCCGCTGAGATCCTTTTTTGTAACCATGCCGTAAACGGCCATTGCTCCGAACATCCCTGCCGTGATCAAAAATGTGGCTGCAATCGAGGCGCCTGTGTACAGGAGCAGAATGGCGGACAGGGTCAGCCCGTTCAATAAGGCATATCCTATAAACAATCCGGTTGCAGTCTGGACCGATAGTTTTTCAACCCGGGCTGAGAGATAAAAAACAAGCCCGAGTTCACCAAAGATCAATCCGAAAAATACGAGCTTGTTGCCAAAAATAACAGACTGTGCAGCCGGTGAAGTCGCAACAATAAAAGCAACTCCGGCCGTAAGGGCCAGACCGATTGCCATCCAGTTAAAAACCTTGGCCAAAAAAACGGTCGACGCCTGCGACTGGGCCTTGGCAATCGTCATACTTCCGCCATTATCAAATTGAAAATCCCGTTTGTTGTCAAATCGTAAGTCCTGCATAATATTTTATCTCCTGAAGTTAGTATTCATAGGTTTGTTGGTTTGTTGGTTTGTTGGTTTGTTGGTTTGTTGGTTTGTTGGTTATGAAACCCGTTTGTATTATCGTTTAATTAAAATAATACCTGTTACTGAAAAAACAAGCAACCACCTGCTTTAGCGCCTAAAAATATTTTCCGGGTTTCCCCCCCCTTCACTTCCCGCTCATCAGGATAGCTATTGCGCGCGTGGAATCAAGCTGCTCAAGACCTATCTTAACGGCAGCGGTAAGCGGCACGGAAAGAAGCATTCCAGTCAGGCCCCACATCCATCCCCAGAAAATAAGAGACAAAAGCACGACCAGGGGGCTTAGATTAAGACCCCTGCCCATGAGTTTTGGTTCCAGAAAATTTCCAATTGTCATCTGGATAATTGTAATCACAAGGCCGACCATGAACGCCCTGCCGAAAAAACCGAACTGGAACAGCGTAATGGCAACCGGCGGGATAGTAGCGGCCAGTGAACCGATATTAGGGATAAAGTTGCACAGGAATGCAAGCACACCCCATAGCAGAGCAAAATGAACTCCAAACAAAAAAAGTACAAACCATACAAGAAGACCTGTAATCAGGCTGATCAGAGTTTTTAGGCCCAGGTATTGCTGCACGGCCCGGTTTATCCGTTCCATTGCATCCAGGATCGGTTCGGCCCGGTCTTCACCCATTCCCTTTACAAGACGTTGGGAAATGCTGTCCCGTTCCGCAAGGATAAAAATCATAAAAAGAAGAACCCAGATCATGTTTCCGAAAAACGAAAAAAAGGAACTCCCGATCGTGCTGATCATATCGGAGATAGGCTTGAGACCTGTCTGGTCCCTGAAATTTTCAACAAATCCGGAAATCGTCTCCCTGGCCTGGTCAGGGCTGATATTCAACTGATTCAGAATAAGTTTGGAATACTCCCATAACTTGATTTCATACTCGGGCAACTGGGCCTGGAACTCCTTTACATTTACCTGGACCAACCGGCCCAAAAGATAAAAAACCGCCAGGACGAAAAAAACAACCAGAATGATTCGCAGAAAACCAGGAACCCGCAGTCGTTTGAGAAAATCAACAGGAATACCCAGGGCATAACAGAAAAGCAGTGAAACACACAACGGAACAAACAAAAAATCAAGGGTCTTCAGAATCACGGCGAGCAGGACCACCAGAAGCGCCCAGGACGCGATCTCAATGATACCGGTATCTCTGTCTTGAATATTGAGTTTCAAATTTTTACCACATCCCCTGCCACCGGTAAAAAGGCGTTCAGTTTAGTATTTAAAAGCATCTCCCTGATCTCGTGCCCGCGCTCTTCTCTGTCATGACGTTCAACATGGACCAGGGCCAGATTCCTCGCTCCTGCGTTTTGCGCAAACTCAATACTCCCTGCTATGGTGCCGTGTCCCGAAGTTTTTCCAGACATCCGAAATGCCTCATGGACAATCAAATCGCATTCACGGGCAAGCTCAAGCGTAGCCTTGGTCGGACGGCCATCGCCGCTATAAAACAAGGCGCTTTGATTGTCTTCTATACGCACGGAAAGGGACCGCACGGAATGCTCATTTTCCGCGGCGCTAACAGAAAAACCAGAGGCAATAATTTGATCTCCCGGCTCAATTTCCAGAAATTCTATCCGGAATCCCAATTTTTCTCTAAAATTGGGATAGGCCAGGTCCATGACATCAAATACCTTTTGCCGAACCCCAGCCTGACCAATAATCTCAAGGGTCTTAGTCCTGTTCATCTCCTGGAATCTTAGGAGCAACAGCGGAACGCCGAAAAAATGATCCCCGTGGAAATGGGAAATCCACAAGGCATCAAGCATGTCCTGATCTGAACAGATCCTGAAAAACTGATGTGCGGCATTGAAACCGCAGTCAAGGAGCATCACACGCTGCTTGCCGCTGATAACGCTCTGAACCAGGAGAGATGTGTTCGGATGAAGAGAGTCGCATGCCTCGCCGACGCCTAAAAATTCTATTCTCATGATATTTGCCTGGTTGTCTCAGTTCAAACCAAAGCTTCCTTCAGTCCGCTGACATTTAAAATCATGACCATTTCCGGTGAGAGTTCAGTGATCTCCCACTCGATTTCCGCTTTCAAAGCCTTCCGGAAAGCAATCAGGAGTTGAAGAGAGGCTGTATCCGCATAAGAGACCTTCCCGAAATCAAGAGAGATCTTTTTTGCACGGGCAAGGTGATTGTCAAGGAAACTCTTCAGGTTCTCGATATCATGTATGGTCAATTCCCCGTCAATCCGAAAAATCCCTTCCGAATCCTGGCTGATCTTAAATTGTGGTGCTCCCATCAGAGACTTAATTCCTATTTTATTATTCGTACAACCCAAGTAGTTACCGATCTTTTTCTATTACAACGTCAGGCCGCCGAATGTCAACCGGAAACAGATTTTATTTTTTTCTTGCCGCATAGGCAAGTTGCCTCTATATATCCTTGAAACAGATATCATCAAGTGGTTGAGTGGAGAAACAACCCCCCATTGAACTACTCAACCACTTAACTCAACGAGGTCATTCTATGCTCACATCACTTGACTGTTTGCCCTGCCTTCTCCGGCAGACAGTGTATGCAGCCGGAATCGCAAGCGGTTCAGAAAAATTGCAAAAAGAAATTGTTTACCGGATAGCGCTGCTTCTCCCGGAACTGGACTTTGAAATATCTCCTCCTGAAAACGCGATCCGGGTCTACAATCTAATCTCGGAAATGTCCGGCAATATTGATCCGTTTAAAAAAATCAAAAAGCAGAGTAACGAACTGGCTCTCAATCTCCGGCCCCAGGTGCTTGAGAAAATCAAGACATCCTCTGACCCGTTTCAAACGGCGGTACAGTTTTCAATGGCTGGAAACATTATCGATTACGGGGCACACCACGAATTTGACGTTCACGAGACAATTGATAAATGTCTGACAATTGAACCTGCAATCAACCACTTTGATCAGTTGGTCCGGGATATTGAAAAGGCTGAAACCATACTCTACCTTGCTGACAATTCAGGTGAAATTGTATTTGACGAACTTTTAATCCGTTTGATCCGCAACAAAAGGATAATCCTGGCGGTTAAGGAAGGCCCGATCCTTAATGATGCGCTTATTAAAGATGCCGTGGAATGCGGATTGGATAAATATTGCAAAGTGATCTCAAACGGCACGAACTGCCCGGGTACTCCGCTTCAGATCTGCAACGCTGATTTCCAAAAAATTTTCAGAAACGCTGATCTGATTATCAGCAAGGGACAGGGAAATTTTGAGACCCTGTCGGATGTCAAGGCCCCGATCTATTTCCTGCTCACGGTAAAATGCCGGATCGTGGGGGAATACATCTGTAAATTAGCCGGCGCCGAAAGCCGGTCAGTCAAATATGGCGATATGGTTTTGATGAAAAACTTCTAATGTGCCGCTAAATACAGAAAACACTTTGACTTTTATCACAAAAATAAATAGATTTTGTAATCTCTAATTAATTTTAGAAATCAAAATTTTTTAAGTTGTCAGTTGTCAGCACAAAAAAAAACAGGAAGTTAAAAATACTGACAACTGATGACTGACAACTAAATATAATCTTAAGGAATTAATCAATGCCCGCCACTGACCCGCTACGCACATTGTATAAAAGTTTGACCGGTAAAGGCGCCTTGCCGCTGGAGCCTACAGACCCCTACTATGTACCCATTTTGGAATCCAAGCCGGAAAAGGATCCCATTCTTGCACTCTGCGAACGTATTGATCTGGCGGAATCGGAAAGTGTCAACCTGTTGTCCGGCTTTCGCGGCAACGGCAAAAGCACGGAACTGCTGCGGCTCAAAAGCATGCTGGAAAAAAGTGACTGCCGGGTCTTTCTGGTCAATATGCTTGATTACGTGCTGATGACCAAGCCCCTGGCCCTTTCCGATTTCATACTCTCCCTGATGGCTGCACTGGCCGGTGCGGTTGAGGCATCGTCCGATCAGTACCTGGCCCCGTTAAACAGATCCTACTGGGAGCGACTGCATGACTTTCTTGATTCCGAGGTAAAGCTGGAAAAAGTCGACCTGGAAATAAAAGGGCCCGGCATTGGGGCTAAACTAGGCCTTAAGTTAAAAACCGACCCGGAATTCAAAGCCCGTATTCAAAAACATCTTGAGGGGCACCTGACCCGTCTGGTCCAGGATGCCAGACAATTCATTGATGAATTGGTGAATGAAATTCGCCGGCGCGCACATGATCCGGACAAAAAAGTAGTCCTGCTGGTAGACTCGCTTGAACAGCTTCGTGGTGTAGGTGAAGAGGCCGGAAAAATCTATGCCGGAGTGGTGGAGCTGTTTTCCGGCCAGTCGGCGAACCTCTGTTTTCCTAAATTGCATGTGGTGTACACGGTTCCGCCTTATTTAAAGATACTGGCACCTAATCTGGGCCGCAGCCTGGGCGGCCATCCCATTACCCAGTGGCCGAACATCCATGTCCGTGACATAAAAAATAACCCGGATCCCGGCGGCCTGGCCCTTATGGAATCGATCATTGAAAAACGTTTTCCTGACTGGCAAAAAATTATTCCACAAGAGTTCCTGAACCAAATGGCACGGTCTTCCGGTGGAGATCTGCGCGATTTTTTTCGTCTGATTCGTGAATGTGTCATAAGCCTGAGAACGGCGCGTCGTGCCAGTCCGGATGCGCTTCTGGATAAATCTATTGTTGAATGGGTAATCCGGCAGCTTTGCAATGAATTACTTCCCATTGCCTATGAGGATGCCCGATGGCTGGCCAGAATCCACAAAACCAAACAGGCTGCGCTTCATTCAGACAAGGACCTGCCCGCTCTTGCCCGCTTTCTTGACTCCAATCTGATCATGAACTATCTCAACGGTGAGCCCTGGTACGATGTTCACCCGCTTCTCATTGAAGAAATCAAGCGCGGCAATGGTACCGGGGACGGCAATTCCACATGACTACGGGACCGTACATGAATCCGGATGGCGAGGATGCCTGGCTGCGCCTGAAACAGCATCTTAAGTGGTGTGATCATTTTGCCCTTGGATTTATCTTCACAGACCATTCAAAGGTGGTTCACGTTTTTCGAGAACGTCTGGCCGGAATCTATCGCGCCAGGGTAACCCGCCTTAAAACGCCTGTTCCCAACCGCCCCTCTGATCTTTTTAACAAGCTACTGCCGGACTTGATTCACCCGTCGGTCCACCAGCAGGCTTTGCAGGCGCCATGCTGGATTGACTTAAGCATGCAGCAAGGCGATGAGTGGACCAGGGCGCGGCTGGCCTTTTTAGCCAGACTCAATGAACAGCGTGAACCCATGCGCCGCGCGTTGAATCGACCGCTGGTGCTGCTTTTGCCGATTGCAGAACGTACAAGGATCAAAGAACTGGTTCCCGATCTCTGGGCCATACGAGATTTCAGTCTGGTAACAGATTCCTGGCTGAAACCAAAACCTGCCTGCCCCACCGCCCCGGCACAGAAAACAACTGCATCCTTTCCACTCACCGATTATGAACATTCCCTGATCATGGAATGGGAACGGCTGCAAACAAAAAAAACCCTGGATCGAGGCTTTCTGCTTGCGGCTGATCGTGCCTTACATGTCAGCCTCCGCACCGGTCGTTATTCACTGGCTTCCCGGATAGCATCCAGCCAGGAACAAACGGCAAGAAAACGGTTACATGCCTCTGGTGAAACACCCGAAGCCTTACGCGACCTCTCTGTTTCCCTTGATAACGTCGGTAATACGGCCAAAGCCATGGGTCAATGGGATAAGGCTGGGAAAAACTTTAAAGAAGGGCTTGCTATTGGAGTGCTCTTGTCCGAATCACTGCCGGAAAATGTTGACTATAAGGGACTGGCTAACCATTTTCAAAACCGTTTAAAGGAACTCGAAAAAAAAGGTTAGAAACAGAATTCATTCCTCACTTATTCAACATCCTGGCGGCATCTTTGGCAAAGTAGGTGATAATGATGTCCGCGCCTGCTCTTCTGATGCTTAAGAGGGTTTCGTGTACTACACGTTCCTCGTCCAGCCAGCCTTTTTCCGCCGCCGCCTTGATCATGGCGAATTCTCCGCTCACGTGATACGCGGCAATCGGCAGATCAAACTCGTCGTGCAGCCTGCTGATAACATCAAGATAGGCTATTGCGGGTTTTACCATCAGGATATCAGCCCCTTCATCTACATCCAGTGTCGCTTCCCGCAAGGCGTCACGCACGTTTGCCGGATCCATCTGGTAACTTCGCCTGTCTCCTTCCTGCGGAGCGCAGTCGGCAGCATCCCGGAACGGCCCGTAAAAGGCGGATGCATATTTTACCGCATATGACATTATGGGC
>JAYEGR010000147.1:0-23745 GCA_034659175.1 Thermodesulfobacteriota bacterium
CCCTGTCAAAAAAAACAAGAAATTTTTTGGCGCACCCCGCTGACATAAGCTGAAAGCGAGGTGACACGGATTTACTGGACAAAGCAATTTTTAAAAATTTGGGTTGCGGGTATCACCCGCCTTAGTTATGCCTAACCCAGATAAACTGAAATTTTTTAAAGGTCCTGGACTATTTTCAGTACCCCCTGGGTATAAGTACCTTAACAGCTTGCCGTTGGCAGCTTAATCGATGTAACTTTTTTGTATTGCACCCCGCCATCAAAAATACTCCTGTATTGATTTGACCTCCATGGTCTTTTCCATAAGCTCGCCCATTGCCCTGACCATGGATTCCGCGGCAGCCGTGGTCGTGGAATAGGGCAGATGGTAAAAAAGGGCGGCCCGCCGGATTAAATAAGAGTCTTCCGTGGTCCTGGTTCCCATGGATGTGTTCACTATCCACTGGATTTCATTATCGTGTATCTTGTCAAGCACGTGCGGCCTGCCCTCGGATATTTTGAATACCGGGGTGCATGGTATTTCATGATCAGCCAGAAATTTTGCAGTTCCCTTTGTGGCCAGGATTGAGAATCCCAGCTTTTTAACCAGGTTATGTGCAATGGATAAAATCGCCGGTTTATCCGTATCCCGGACGCTGATAAAAACGTTTCCATGATCAGGAAGCGGCTGGCCCGCGGCAAGTTGTGATTTTGCAAAGGCAAGTCCGACCGAGGTGTCTATTCCCATTACCTCGCCGGTTGATTTCATCTCCGGGCTTAACAGCGTGTCCACATTATCGAACCGGTCAAACGGAAAAACAGCCTCCTTGACCGCAAAATGGGATACTTCCACCTCCTTTGTCAGGCCAAGATCCATTAATTTCATACCCATCATGACCTTTGTGGCCAGCTTGGCAAGTGGAACACCCGTGGCCTTGCTTATAAAAGGAATCGTGCGTGAGGCCCTTGGGTTCACCTCAAGGACATATAATTTATCGTCTTTTATGGCGTACTGGACATTCATGAGCCCTACCACCTTAAGCTCTTTGGCCATGACCCTGGTGGCATCCTTTACTTCCGCAATCAATTCGGCCGAAAGGGTGTATGGCGGCAGGACGCAGGCGGAGTCTCCGGAATGAATTCCCGCTTCCTCTATATGTTCCATTATTGCGCCGATGATCGTGGTCTCACCGTCCGAGATGGCGTCCACATCCAATTCCACGGCATCTTTTAAGAATTTGTCGATCAGAATGGGGCGCTCCGGAGAAACAGTGATGGCCGAAGTCATATACTCCTTCATCTCGTTTTTATTGTAAACAATGCGCATGGCCCGGCCGCCAAGCACGTAGGATGGACGCACAACCACGGGATAGCCGATTTCAGCTCCGGCTGACAGGGCCTCGTCCAGGGTCTCGGCTGTAGTGTTGTCCGGCTGAACCAAGTTAAGTTTCTGTAAAAGCTGCTGAAATCGTTTCCTGTCCTCGGCCCGGTCAATACTGTCCGGTGATGTGCCCAGGATCGGCACATTGGCCTCTGCAAGCGGAACCGCCAGGTTCAGGGGTGTCTGTCCGCCAAACTGGACAATGACTCCCTCAGGCTTTTCGGTATCAATAATATTTAAAACATCTTCCCTGGTAAGAGGTTCGAAATAGAGCTTATCCGAGGTGTCATAGTCCGTGCTGACCGTTTCCGGATTGCTGTTTACCATGATACTCTCAATATCCATCTCTTTTAATGCAAAAGAGGCGTGCACACAGCAGTAGTCAAACTCGATTCCCTGGCCGATCCGGTTGGGCCCGCCGCCCAGGATCATAACCTTCCGTCTGTTGCCGGGCCTGGCCTCGTTTTCCGTTTCATAGGTGGAGTAATAATAAGGCGTGTACGCCTCAAATTCAGCAGCGCACGTGTCCACAAGTTTAAAAACCGGAGTCAGGCCCAGCTTTTTGCGAAGTTCCCGGATGTCTTCCTCCCCGGTGCCGGTCAACCAGGCTAACTGCGGGTCGGAAAAGCCTAACTGTTTTATCTTGTACAGAACGTCTCTGTCCAGACCCGTAAATCCCATTTCCTTTACAGCCGACTCGGCGGTTACGATCTCTTTGATATTGTAAAGGAACCAGGGATCAATGGATGTGTGTTCAAAAAGCTCGGAAATGCTCATGTCGCGTTTCAGGGCCTCGTGAATGTGGAAAAGTCTTTGGGAGTTGGGTCTCTTAAGGCCCTCCACCAGCGCATGCTGATCAAGAGAAGAAAGATTGAACTTATCGTTGGCGCCAAAACCGGTGCAGCCGATTTCAAGGGATCTTAATCCTTTCTGCAGCGCCTCCTTAAAGGTCCTGCCGATAGCCATTGTCTCACCTACTGACTTCATGGATGTGGTGAGGATATCTTCCGCCTCAGGGAATTTTTCAAAGGTCCAGCGCGGAATTTTGACCACACAGTAATCTATTGTAGGTTCAAACGAGGCATAGGTTTCACGGGTGATGTCATTCGGGATTTCATCCAGCGTGTAGCCTACGGCCAGTTTGGCCGCAATCTTTGCAATCGGAAACCCGGTGGCCTTGGAGGCAAGGGCGGAACTCCGCGAGACCCGCGGGTTCATTTCAATTACCATGAGTTCACCGTCTTCAGGATTAACCGCAAACTGCACATTGGATCCGCCGGTCTCCACCCCGATCTCACGCATTATAGCGATGGATGCGTCACGCATGTTCTGGTATTCTACGTCAGACAGAGTCTGGGCCGGCGCCACTGTAATAGAGTCGCCGGTATGTACCCCCATAGCGTCGATATTTTCGATAGAGCAGATAATGACAACATTGTCATTCTTGTCCCGCATGACCTCAAGCTCATACTCTTTCCAGCCCAGCAGACTCTGTTCAAGCATGACCTCGGAATTCAGGCTTAAATCAATCCCGGCCGTTGCAAGTGATTCAAGTTCCCGGCTGTTGTAAGCAACACCGCCTCCTGTCCCGCCTAATGTAAAACTTGGCCGTACAATTATCGGGAAACCGATTTTCTCGGCAGCAGCTTTTGCCTCTTGAACCGAGTGGATAATGGCGCTTTCCGGGACTTTTAAGCCGATTTTTTTCATGGCGTCCCTGAACTGTTCGCGGCCCTCGGCTTTTTTGATGACGTTAACATCCGCGGCAAGCATTTCCACGCCGTATTTTTCCAAACTACCTGTTTCGGCTACCTTTATGGCGGTATTCAGACCGGTCTGGCCGCCCAGCGTGGGAAGAAGCGCATCCGGCCTTTCGCGCTCAATGACCTTTATAACCATCTCAGGGGTGATTGGTTCGATATAGGTCCGGTCGGCCGCCTCGGGGTCGGTCATGATGGTTGCGGGATTGGAATTTATCAGCGCCACCTCGTAGCCCTCTTCCTTAAGGGCCTTAACCGCCTGGGTCCCGGAGTAGTCGAATTCACAGGCCTGGCTGATGATTATCGGGCCTGACCCGATTATAAGAATTTTCTTTATATCTGTTCGTTTAGGCATGGTTGTGTTTTTTTCTCTTCCATTCATCCATCATATTGATAAAACGGTCAAAGAGGTAAACGGCATCGTGGGGACCAGGCGCGTTTTCCGGATGATATTGTACCGAAAAAGCCGGGTATTTTTTGTGTTTTATCCCCTCCAGGCTGGAGTCGTTAAGATTGACGTGCGTGACTTCAACCTGATCCGGGTCAAGGCTGTCAATGTCCACGCAAAAGCCGTGATTCTGGGAGGTTATTTCGATTTTGCCCGTGGCAAGGTCCTTGACCGGCTGATTGATTCCCCTGTGGCCGAATTTCAGTTTGTAGGTCGTGCCTCCAAAGGCGAGCCCCAGAATCTGGTGCCCCAGACAGATCCCGAATACGGGTTTCTTTCCCAGGATCTCTCTCACAGTATCCACAACCGGCACTGCCGCGGGATCACCGGGGCCGTTGGAGAGAAAAACGCCGTCAGGGTCAAGGGCAAGGATTTCTTTGGCAGGAGTTGCCGCCGGCATGATCCGGACAACGCATCCCTTCTCTGTCAGCAGTCTGAGCTGATTGTATTTCAACCCGAAATCAAGCGCAACGACCTTAAAGGTTTTTAAAGGGGATTCAGAGAAAACATCCGGATCTCCAGGGCCTGATTCAGACCATCCGTATGGCTTAACGCAGGAGACCTCGCTTGCCAGGTCGCGGCCCACAAGGCCTTCTGATTCCTTAGCCTTTTGGGTCAGGGATTCAGGATTTAAATCCAGTGTGGAAACAACGCCCTTCATAGCACCGGCAACACGGATATGGCGCGTAAGCGCACGGGTGTCAATGCCTTGAATGCCAAGTATATTATATGTTTTTAAAAAATCAGCCAAAGAACCTGTGGCGCGGAAATTGCTTGGAACAGCATTGTATTCCTTAACCAGAAAACCTTGCATGTGAATTTTTTCCGATTCCATGTCTTCCCGGTTAATGCCGTAATTGCCGATCAGCGGATATGTCATGGTGACGATCTGTCCCTTGTAGGAAGGGTCGGTCAACACCTCCTGGTATCCGGTCATGCCGGTGTTAAAAACAATTTCTCCGGCAATTTCACCAGTACCGGTAAAGGACTCGCCCTCAAATATCGTCCCATCTTCAAGCGCAACAAGTGCTTTCATAAAAATATATTCCAGTTGTTTGAAATTCATCATTCATCATTCATCATTCGCCATTCATCATTCGCAAGAAAGGCAGTCAACTATAAGTTGAACCTGTTTTTGGGCTGCGCCCTGCTGGGCCATTGCGATTTCACGGGCCCTTTGTCCCGCGGCCTCGTATTCGCCGGGACGTTCAATAAAGTTCAAGATGGATTCCGTCAGTTCACCCGGCCCTGAAATCGGGAAACCGGCCTTAACTGATTCAAGAAGCTCCTTTGCATCGGTAAAATCCTTCATACTGGGGCCGTAAAATACGGGCCTGCCCCATGCGGCAGGTTCCATGATGTTGTGTCCGCCTTGCGGGACCAGGCTGCCGCCGCAGAAGACAAAGGTTGCCACGGAATAGAGCCCTGCCAGTTCGCCCATGGAATCCACCAGGATCACGTTTTCTTTGCGTTTGTTATCCTCTATATTACTGAGCCTCTCAAAACGTATTCCGTGGTCTTGGAACAAGGTCTCAATTGCTGCAAGCCTGTTGAGATGTCTTGGCGCTATCACCAAGATCAGGTCCCTGACCCTTGTTTCAAGAGACTTAAAGACCTCCATAATCTGCGTTTCTTCCCCCGTGTGGGTGCTGCCTGCCACCAGGACCGGCTGGTCATCCCCAATTTCAAGTCTGTTTCGATATCTTTCCGGCAGATTTTTTTTACCGGTTTTATTTGGACAATAAGAAACAGGCGCTATGTCGTATTTGACATTGCCGTGTACGACCACTTTTTCAGGATCTACGCCAAGGGCGATGAATTTTTTTTTGTCGTCGTTCGTGATGACTGAAATTGCGGAAAATCGTGCCAGGATTTCTTTCACAAGGCCACGGATTTTTTTGTAGCGGCTGAAAGAGCGCTCAGAGAGTCTGCCATTCAACAGGATCGGCCTTACCCCTGCCCTGGCAGCCTGGCTTATGATATTCGGCCACAGTTCGGTTTCAAGGCAGATATATACGGAAGGCCGGATTTTCCGCATTGCCCGGCGTGTAATAACAGGCAGATCAATCGGAGCGTATATGCAGTCGATTTCCGGGTCCAGTTGTTGTCTTGCCACAAGCCGGCCCTGTTCGGTCATTGTGGAAACAATGATGGCCGCATCCGGCAATTTTTTCCTGATTTCACTGATCAGGATTTGTGCCGCCTTAACTTCCCCGACTGAGGCGGCATGAATCCAGAGTCTGGGCGAGCGGTCCGTAGCAAAGTCAAGCTGTTTCAGAAAGCCCAGCCGCTGGGCGAGACCGGCACGATGTCTGCCGGTGAGACCTATGTATAGAAGAAAAAAAGGGAGAATGGTTACCAAAAGAAACCACCCCAGCAATTGATACAATCCGTAATACAAGTATGGTGTTTCTCCTCTTGCGGATTTACCGTTAAAAGGTTTTAATTATGTAATTAAAAAAAATAATTGAGCAGTTGTCCGGATGCCGAAAAACGTATAATCTAAACCAGAATTTATTTTTTCGTCAACAGGAAATACTCCCCCAAAAAATCAATAAAAATTTCTGAGTAAAATCAGCTGGAGTTTACGAGTTTTTTACGAGATCATCAAGGTATTATTATATTAAGGAATGTATCATGATTGATAACATTGACAAAAAAATTATCAATATCCTGGGCAAACACGGACGCATCAACAACAAAAACATAGCCTCACAGCTTTTTGTTTCCGAGGGTACGATCAGGAACAGGATAAGAAAACTCACGGAGTCGGGCGTTCTGACCGTATCCGGACTTATCAATCCTAATACTGTTGATGATAAACAGCTTGTGTTTCTCGGAATAAAGATTTCGTCAAGCAAGGATCTTGAAAAAAAGGCTGAGGAGGTCTCGGAACTGTACAGAGTTCAGTCCGCATGCATTACTTCCGGACGCTACGATATAATGATCGAAGTGTGGGTAGATTTGAAATACGGATTAATCGATTTTGTCAGCAAGCAATTAACGACTATTGACGGGATAGATTCGACTGAGAGTTTTGTGGTGCTCAAGAGTTATAACAAGCTTGTGGTGGACAAATAATCGTTCACAGGGGATAAGGAACTGCTGATCATGAGCATTTTCGAAGTCGTCATGCTTACCTGTTTTGGTGTGAGTTGGCCCGTGTCAATCGCAAAGTCTCTTCGCACCAAGATCGTATCCGGCAAAAGTCCGCTTTTCATGAGTATTGTATGTGCCGGTTATCTAAGTGGTATAATTCATAAATTACTTTTTTCCCTTGACTGGGTAATAGTGCTTTATGCAATAAACTTGATACTGGTAGCTACAGATCTGTCACTCTATTATATATACTTGCCCAAAAGAAAATTACCACTAAGGAACAGAGAGGAAATAAATGTAAATATTCGGCTTGGTGCCGGAAAATAGCTAAAACTACCAAACTGTAAATGTTTGGCAACGCACCCCAAGGGCACTTCCTGCGGGGCGCTTCACAGACAGGGAGGTGAGCTGGCTGATCAGCTATACTTAGGTATGCTGGGCAGCCTGATCGCCTTCCTGTGGAGTGTTGCCGAATATTTACAAATAAATTGACCAAAATTACGCTCAGCTTTAGGTTAGATTCGGTCGGCTCGATTGAACAGGTAAGCGAAGACTCCGAAACCGCAGGCGTAGCAGGGCTACGTTGAGGATTTTGTGATTAAGAGAAGAGTCGGCCGAAGATGGCCTGAAGATGAGATGGAATTTTGGTTAATTTATTTTCGACCTGTTCCTAAGGCACTAAGCGCCACCGTCATAGGCTCTATGAGCCTGCGTGTTGATTTAAACCATACCGGTGACTCCTATTTATTCACTTACAATCGCCCTGACTCTTGCCAGTGCATCGCTAGTCACGCTTTCCGGTGCTTTTTCCGCAAACTGAATGCCCCTTTCTATAAAGTCGATCATTTTCACTTGTTGACACAACACAACACCCTTAACCTTCTTTCCATTAAGGGGAACCTCAAAGCCATGGCCTCTAACCCTGCTTGTGACCGGCGCAACCATAGCCAGCATAATTTTTTTATTAAAAGGAGTTGAAGAAAGAATAAGAGCAGGTCTTTTTCCCATTTGTTCATGCCCGGCTGCGGGATCAAAATTTGTCCACACAACATCCCCGCGTTTTGGAATATATTTTTTCTTAACCATTACCAAGCTTCCTTGCCCACAGGTTGAGCATTCAGCCATTCTTGATCTTTTTTGGTGAGCTTCATTGATCCAGGCTCACATTGATTAAGCAATTCTTCAAGTTTATATTCCTTCTTTTCCTTAATCGGTGTGATAATGATTTTGCCGTTAACAGCCTCAATATCAACTTTTTGGTTAAGACGGAGACTGGTGGATTCAACAATAGCTTTTGGAATTCTTGTTGCAAGACTGTTGCCCCATTTTTTAATCGTCATGTGCATAATTTATCCCCTTACTCAATGTTTAAATAATGTTTATACTGCCAACATAGTACTTCAAAAAATGTGTGTCAACATTGTTTAAATATTTTTTTTATTCGCCGGCAAGTACCCGCGTATAAATTTCGGCTACCAACGTAAGTAAATATTCGGCTTGATGCCGTAAAATAGCTAGAACCACCAAATTGTAAATGTTTGGCAGCGCTTCACAGGGAGGTGAGCAGGCTGATCAGCTATACTTTGGTATGCTGGGCAGCCTGATCGCCTTCCTGTGGAGTGCTGCCGAATATTTACCTTAAGTGGGTAGCCTGTATTCTTGTAGTGGGTCATCCGGTACTTTGAAAAACAGCCATGGGTCTGCCGGTCAGTAGTTTGTTGGTTTGCTGCGTGAGTGGACAGTATCTTTTTTCCAATTTATGTCATCAAGGGACGGGTAGTCGATTATATAATGAAGTCCTCTTGATTCCTTTCTTTCAAGGGCATGCTTCACAATGAGATCCGCCACAATGGCGATGTTCCGCAATTCAACCAGATCAGGCGTGAGCAGGTAATCATAAAAATGTTGATCCACCTCGTTTAATATGGGGGCCAGACGTTTTTTGACAAGTTGCAACCTTTTTTTCGATCGTACAATACCAACGTAGTTCCACATGAGACGGCGTATCTGGTCCCAATTATGGGTGATAAGCACATATTCCTCGATTTTTGTGGCATGGCCGGTTGACCATTCCGGGACCATCGGGGGTTCCCTGACGGGCATGGAGTTCCGGTCCTCCCTGCATTGCAGAAACACCTGTTGGGCAAATACGACTGCCTCCAGAAGGGAATTGCTGGCCAGCCGGTTGGCTCCGTGCAGACCTGTGCATGCGGTTTCACCAACGGCATACAGGTTTTTTATATTGGTCCGCCCGTTTGTATCCGTTAAAACGCCTCCGCACATGTAGTGGGCCGCAGGCACCACCGGGATTGGTTCGCTGGTAATATCAATTCCGTAAGAAAGGCATGTTTTGTATATGTTGGGAAAACGATTTTTTACAAATTCAGCTTTTCGGTGGGTGATGTCCAGGAATACGCAGTCCCGGCCTTTGGTTTTCATTTCAGAGTCAATGGCCCTTGCAACCATGTCCCTGGTGGCGAGATCGCCGCGTGTGTCGTATTTGTGCATAAAGGCATGGCCGTCCTCATCAACCAGCCTTCCGCCCTCCCCGCGAACAGCCTCTGAAATGAGAAAATTTTTAGCCATGTGGTGGTAGAGGCAGGTGGGATGAAACTGGACAAATTCAAGATTTGCCACTCGTGCGCCTGCCCGATAGGCCATTGCAATACCGTCACCCGTAGCTATATCCGGATTTGTCGTAAAAAGATATACCTTGCCTGTGCCGCCGGTGCAGAGAAGAGTTGTCCCTGCCTGGTATGTAGAGATCTCCCCTGTTTCTCGGTTGAGCACATAGGCCCCGAGGCATTGGTCTGTGAAGGTGTCGTCTTTTCCCATTATCAAGCCGATTTTTGATCCGACAAGCAGGTCGATCGCCATGTGGTTTTCAAGGACCGTGATAGCGGAATTTTTTGCAACAGCGTCCGACAGAGCCTGTTCTATTTCGTGTCCCGTGAGATCAAACGCGTGCGCAATGCGCCGTGACGAATGGCCGCCTTCTTTGCCAAGGTCAAATTTTGACGGGTCTTCCATGGTTTTTTTGAAGCGCACGCCAAGTTCAATAAGTTCCCGGATTCGTTTTGGCCCGGCCTCAATGACCATACGGACCACATTTTCCTTGCACAGACCGACTCCTGAAGTCAATGTGTCTGAGATATGCGATTCAAATGAGTCCTCGGCGGACAGCACTGCCGCGATACCGCCCTGAGCAAGATTTGTTGCAGTATCAAGCCGGGCCTTTTTGGTAATAATGGTGACACTGCCCATGGCCGCGGCTTTGATGGCAAAAAAAAGCCCTGATATGCCGCTTCCGATCACAAGATAATCTGTAATTATTCGCATAATTAAATTCAGCCAGGAATTTATGAAGATATTTTCTTAAGGACAAAGGTGAAATCCTTGAAAAGTTCTTTTGCGTGAATAAGCCTGGGGTCAAGTTCAATGGCATTCTGGAAATAATCGGCTGCTTTCTTATAACCCCGGATTTTTTTATAACACAGACCCATACGGGCAAGCATTTTGGGGTTGTTTCGTTCCTCGGGATTTAATTTCAGAGCCTTTTCAAGGCATTTAACCGCCTCTTTATACTTGTTGATCCCCATGCAGCCCCGCCCCATTAAGAAATAGGGATTTATTCTGGTTGTCGGTCTGTTAAGGCGAATCCCCGGTATGGACACGATCACAGAGGGTATCTTGAGGACAGGATGAGTTACATCCGTTACCATGACTTCAAGGTCATGATCAGAAAGGATTGCGACCGCTTTTTCAATTTCCTTTTTAAAGTCTTTATTTGAATAGGTCGGAATGCTGTCAAAAGCAATTTTTTCATTTTTGTCAGTAAGATATGGAGCCTCGTCAAGGTTTTTAAAAGGCGGATAACAATATGTCGGCCCGCCTTGTTTTTTTTCAACACCTTCCACAAACAAAACCTGGGCCCTGTTCAAGGCAACTTCGGTCAGAGCCCTGATCAGGGCATTGTTGCTGTTCATATGTGTTCCAGCCGCATTGTAGATTCGTATTGTTCCAAGAGATGCTTCGCTGTCATAAGCAAGTACCTGTATGGTCGGTATACCAATGCCTAATGAAAAATCTCTTATAAACAGTTCAATGCCTGCTTTTTGGAATTTGGCAATCAGGTTTTTTGCGATTTTATTTTTAATGGAATCAGGAGCTATGTATGGTGTTTCCATCTGTCCGAGCACCACGGATGATATACAATGACGTTCCACTACCTCGCAAAGCCCCTGGAGGATAGCCTCTTCCATGGTATTGCCCGCGGCAAAACCGGTTGTCCCGTACATGTAATAAAACCACCTGACCGGATAAAGGATCTCCTTGTTCTTTGTAAGCGAAAACGAATCAGTCCAGCACAGGGGAACCTGTTTGAGGTCGTTTATGATGTCGGGATCATTCCTGTAGGATATGTTCTGAAACGGCAGGATCAACTGCGCCGGCTCACATGCCCTGTCCTTTACCTGGGCATGGGAAGCTATTATAAAATTGTTGTTGGTATTGACAAAATTCAGGCAGCTCAATCTCTCAACATGTTCCATAAGCGCGCTTGCATTGGCCTGTTTTATGGTCGCGCCTTTTCCAAACGAATCAGTGAGCCCTATTTTTCCGCCGAATTCTTCACCGGATTTGCAGATGAATGCGGGGATGTCGAGCCTGTCAAGATCATCGATCCTGAACACACGTTGAAGAATTTCTATTTTTGCATGCTTAAGGCTTGATGCGGCTTTTTCTATTACCTTATCAGGTGAATCCGCTTTGTCCTGGCCGTAAGTATAGGTTTTAAAGGAAGATTGTAATTTCATTTATTCGTATCCTGTTATTGTTTTCAACTTTTTATACCCTGGTGAACGTTTACGAATTGGGCTAAATTGGTTATATTGGTTTTATTAGTTTGATTGGTTAACCGATTCAACCAATTAAACCAACGAGTTATTGAAAGGATCATAAAATATGTCAAAGCTTAATCTCGTTATTTTTGACTGCGACGGTGTCATGTTTGACTCCAGGAATGCGAACAGGCAGTACTACAATCACTTACTTGAGAGATTCGGCCACCCTTTGATGACAGAGGAAGAAGTGGATTATGTCCACATGCATCATGTAAATGATTCAGTTAATCACATTTTCAGACATTATACCGAGGATATTGAGAAGGCGGAGGAATACCGGGCGGCTCTTGATTACACACCTTTTCTGCAGTATATGATGATGGAACCGGATCTGATTGAATTCCTTGAGTTCTTAAAACCTGATTACAAGACGGCCGTCAGCACTAACCGGACAACCACCATGCCGGCAGTGTTGGAGATGTTTGATCTCAAACAATATTTTGCAAAGGTCGTCACTGCCCTGGATGTAGACCAGCCAAAACCGCATCCAGAGGCATTGCATCAGATACTTGATTTCTTCGGTCTTTCAGTTGAAAATGCAATATATATAGGGGATTCAATGGTTGATCGGGAACATACCGCCATTATCGGAATGCGGTTGATCGCCTTTAAAAACCCGGACCTCCCTGCCGAATACCACGTCAACCGTTTCATGGAAATTACGCGTTTGCTTGGCGATCTGTAACATAGCGCCCTAACCCGGATAAACTGGAATTCTTTAAAGGTCCTGAATAAGTACCTTCACGAAAATATTTTCTAAGGTACTAAGGGCAAGGCTATTGAGCTGATAAGCTAAACACTCAAAGCACGTGTTAAAAAAAAAGTACTAGTCGTAGGATTCGTGAGTATGTGCCTCAGGAAAATCCCTGCTGATTTTTTCCATCGCCAGGGTAAGTGCGTTATCCGCCTCATCCATACACTTAATCGCTTTTTCAATAAAACACGCTGCTTCTTCCTGCCCGTCTTTTCTGGCAAAATCAGCCCATTTTTTATACTCGGAAGAATGGTTGTGATTATGCTCAATCCAATGGGGCAGCAATACGTACAATTTTTCCAGTTCGGTTTTGCTTATCATTTCACTCATTTTTATCACGCGCGGGCACAAGGGTTACGATCCCATCCAGAAAGTCGATTTCTCGAATTTTAACATCAGGGACCAGTTTTGGTTCTTCAAAAAGAGAGGTGACACGAATGCTTTCAGGGAACACTTCAAGTCTGGTCACTTGTTCCATTATCATTTCCTGCCGGTTGTCCTTTTCAAGGAGTACATTGATTTGACACATCAGAGTTTATCCATAAATTGGGATTTAGTACCTTTAAAGAATTCCAGTTTGTCTGGGTTAAACAATTCACCATATGTGGAATATATTGATTATAATGTCAACAAGATATTGATGCAGATTAATAAAAATCGGTGTTCAGCAAATATTCCCGGTATGGATAATGTTTTTCAACCATACATTACTTATTCTTCATATCCTGAAACATCTCGTATGCCTGTTCAGGTTCCATGTTATCGTGCACAACAGCCTTTACTGCCTGGATCATTGCAACCGGCGATTCGGACTGAAATATGTTTCTTCCCATATCCACCCCTGATGCACCTTTCTGCACAGCATTATATGCCATGGTAAGCGCAGCCTGTTCCTCCATTTTTTTTCCGCCCGCCATCACAATGGGCACGGGACAGCTTGCCGTAACCGTCTCAAAACCTTCCGGAATGTAATAGGTCTTTACGTAATGCGCGCCAAGTTCCGCACACATCCTGCATGCAAGACGGAAATAGCGGGCGTCTTTGTTCATGTCCTTGCCGACCGCAGTGACAGCCAGGATCGGAATACCGTACCTTGATCCCAAATCAACAAGACGTGTCATGTTGTTGACTGTCTGTGTTTCATATTCTCCACCGATAAAGACCTGGACGGCAAGGGCCGCGGCATTTAAACGAATTGCGTCCTCAATGCTCATTGCAATATGTTCATTGGAGAGTTCTTTCAGGATGCTCGGACCTCCGCTTGCCCTCAAAACAATGGGCCTGGTGTATGACGGGGGAACATTTGAGCGCAGGATGCCTCTTGTGAGCATCAAGGTGTCCGCATAAGGCGCAACAGGCATTATCTTTACGTCAACACGTTCAAGGCCGGTAGTCGGTCCTTGAAAATAGCCGTGGTCAACGGCAAGCATTACGGTGCGGCCCGACTTTGGGTTGAAAATCTGCGCCATGCGGTTTTTCATGCCCCAGCCCAGTTCGTTACACCCTTTTAGAAAAAAACCTTCACATTTTGCTGGTGTATCAAGACAAAAATCTTTGCCTTCCTTATCTTGTTCCGGCATTTACACATCCTCCTTGGTAACAATTTTTGTAATCGTTCACAGGCACCCCATCTGCACGCGATCAGTCCGGTTCACATAGGTTTACTATAGTTCGCCGGCCTGCTAGCGCACATCTGGGGCACCTGTGAACGATTACATACGGAGGAGTCTGCTAAATAGGGACCCCTCTGAACGGTTACAAATTTTTTATTCCTGTGGCCTGATGATGATCTTTATAGCCTTTCCCGCCTCGGCAGCCAGGCGAAAACCTTCAACCGTATCTTTAAGCCCCAGCCGGTGTGTAATCATCTCTTCCACCTTAATTCGTTTTCGTGCAATAAGTTCAAGAGCGGTTGCGCAATCGGAAGGGCTTGCGGCATAGGTTGTAGTGATTGTGACATCCCGCCTCCAGAAAAGATCGTTTATGGACAACGGGACAGTAACACCTTCCATGGTGGGCGCAAAAATCAGGATTGCGCCGCCTCGTTCCACAGCATCAAATGCCTGTATGAAAACAGGTTTCGCCGTTGCACATACTATTACGATATCAGCCCCGCGTCCGTTGTTGTTTTCCCTTATAAATGACGGGATATCCTCTCCTGCATGAACGGCCAGATCAGCGCCGAATTTTTTTGCAGATTCAAGACGGTGCTCGTCTATATCCGTGGCGATTATAAGTCCCGCCCCGGTAGCGGCCGCCAGGTTTATATGGAGAAGTCCTGCTATGCCGCTTCCCAGAACCAGAACAGTTGCACCGGGTCTCAATCCGGCCCTGGACTGTCCCCGCAGCACGCATCCTAAAGGTTCAACAAAGGTTCCTGCGTCATAACTTACATGATCCGGGAGTTTCCATGTTCCGGAACAAACATTTATGGCATGAAGCCTTGTGTATTCGCAGAATCCGCCCGGCTCAAATCTGGTCCGGCCAAGCAGTGTGTCACACATTGTTTCGTGACCTGTCCGGCAGTAATGACAGTTGAAACAGGGAACATGGTGAGTGGCAACGATTCGGTCTCCCTTTTTAAACGATTCAACCCCCTGTCCGACCTCAACCACCTCGCCCGCTGTCTCGTGACCCAGAATCAGCGGGGCCTTGTGAATGCGGTACCATTCCATGAGATCGCTGCCGCAGATACCGCTCGAATGAATTTTCATGAGCAGTTCGCCTGGCCTGACAGATGGGATAGGCGCCTCTTCAAGACGTACATCCCGGTTGTTGTAATACATTGCAACGCGCATATCGGTATCCTGAATTGCTATGGAGTGTTAATTAGTGCCTGAAAATGGTCTGTTTAGATTGAAATTTAGCCCAAAACCATTAAGATTACAACCAACTTTCGGGCGTCTTTCCCTGA
Source organism: Thermodesulfobacteriota bacterium (assembly GCA_034659175.1). GTDB lineage: Bacteria > Desulfobacterota > Desulfobulbia > Desulfobulbales > DAOVYS01 > DAOVYS01. The sequence goes on from JAYEGR010000147.1 coordinate 15,236, forward strand.
CCCAGATAAACTGGAAATTTTTAAAGGTCCTGGATAAGTACCTTAACAGCTGCGTGTAACTATTTAAAAATATTTCACCTTTTTGATTTCTTGCCATAAAAAACAAGAAAATTACCACCAAGGTACTAAATCATGTTATGAGAAATAAAAATGTTGTTTTATAGCCCGGATTCAGGTTAAATTTTCGTTTAAGATTCGTCCAAAAATTTAATTATGATTTACAAAAATCACAAGTAAGGTTTAAAAGATATGGCGGAAATAAAGAGCACTTTGGAAAAGGTCATGGAGAGACTGGCCGTGATGGACGCTGAATCAGCAGGGGATGAGCTTGATTCTGAAGAAAAAATCAAGGATGGGATGCGTCTTGGCGCCCGTTTTCTCCGCAACGAGGTCATTGGCCCGGACCAGGTTTTAAACGATTATTCAGAGGCGGATAGATCGTTGATCAGGAAAGGCTTTACCCTGACGATGCTTCGTAACATCACTCTGCCTAGAGAAGCCGACCAGCAGAAAGAATCAGAAATGGCCATGCAGGGACTCCTTGAGATAAGCCGGGGAAGCAGCCGGATGGTGGATGTGTGCACAGACATGAAACATAATCTTGACCGCTATCTTGATCACAAGGACCAGTACCATAAACAGCTTGAATCGTCGTTTATGTCACAGATGGAGATGATGGAGGATTCAATTGCGCAGAAGACCGGCATATCTATGAAGTTTGAACCGTCACAACACCCTAAATTCCAGGAAGAATGGAAAAGGATTACCTCCGGCCTCAATGAACAGTACGGCAACATGCTGGATCAGCAGAAGGCAATGGTAAAGCAGCTTTTAAAGTAGTATTTGTACAGGGAAGGGGGATAGCCGTTGACTAGTGAATTACTGAATACAATCCGGTTGAGGCTGAGGCGCGGAACGTTTGATGCACTTCTTGTGACCCAGCCTGAGAACAGGCGATATTTGAGTTGTTACACACCAAAAGACTCCTCGATTCAGGAAAGCTCGGGGGCTTTATTAATTCCTGCAAAAGGCACGCCGTTTCTGCTTACCGATTCCAGGTTTTGGCTTCAAGCTGAAAAAGAGGCAAAAGATTTTAAAGTCGAGTTGTACCAGCGCGGCCTTATTGCCCTGCTCAAAAAATTAATAAAGTCACTTTCCATAAAACGGCTCGCCTTTGAGAGTCATTACACCCTTTATTCAACAGCAACAACCCTGATTGAAGCGGCGAAAAAGGTAGGTGTGGAAGCAGTTCCATTGACTGGTCTTGTGGAAAAACTGCGCACCATAAAAACCAATGCCGAGCTTAAAAAGATTCAAAGGTCGGTAGAGCTTAACGAAAAGGTGTTTCAAGAAGTTTATAAAGGACTTTGTCCCGGTCAGACGGAACTGGAAGTCGCCATCAAGATCGAAACCACGATGTATTCGATGGGAGCGGAAGGCCTCAGTTTTGAATCAATAGTTGCGGCCGGCCCGAACGGGGCAATGCCACACGCGGTTCCATCCGGTCGGAAGCTGAAAAAATGCGAACCCATAGTGATAGATATGGGGTTGATATTGGACGGTTATTGTTCAGACATGACCCGTACCGTGGTGCTCGGAACCCCGGATGGTCGTACGGTGGATCTTTTCAGACTTGTCAGAAAGGCGCAACTGGCGGGAATCAACCGGATAAAGAACGGACTTGTGGCAAGGGAGGCGGACCGGGCCGCAAGGAATGTTATTTCAGATGCGGGTTATGGTGAAAATTTCGGTCACGGCCTTGGCCACGGCGTAGGTCTGGCAGTTCATGAAGCGCCTTCTCTTACCGGACGCAGCCGGAAAAAGTTGAAATCAGGAATGGTTGTGACTGTGGAGCCGGGAATCTATATCCCTGGATGGGGCGGGATAAGGCTTGAAAACATGGTAGCAGTAACGAAAAACGGTTGCCATGTGCTTAACGGAGATACGACCTTTCTTGATATCTAACCGGCTGCGCCGAAGGCTCTAACTTATTGATTCTATGTAATGTACACCATCATTCCCGCTAAGACGGGGAATGTCATAAAAAACACTTCGGCGTGTAAGCGTTCACCAGTGTCGCAGATGCACGCGATCAGGTTGACCGGCATTACTTAGCTGGTCAACCTGATCGCGTGCAGGTAAGCGAGCCTGCGAGACCCCGGATGCGGTGCTGGTGGACGTTTACATCTTTCTTAATCGTTAAACCCCAGCAGATTAATCAATTTTTTGATTGTCTTGGCAGCCTCTTTATCCAGATTCAGGGTCTGAAAACCTGTTACCATGAAATCGGGGTTCACATCCTTGTTACTCCACAGGCTTACCGCATCGAACTTAAGCAAGCCGCTCGCGGAATATTCCTCGGGCAGCTTCATGTGCAGACTGAACTCCTGTTTGCTTTTAATAGGGTGTTTGCCGATCAGTTTTATCCCCTTGGTGGTGATATCAACAACGTGCCCAAGTAACTCATCGTTGTTTTCATTAAACACCTCCAGATAATAAATGAGGTGCCGTCTCTTAAGGGTTCTTCCATCTTCAGCCATGTCAGTTTCCCCCTGTTGATTCTTTTTTATGGCTTAACCCAGATAAACTGAAAATTTTTTAAAGGTCCTAGACTATTTTCAGTACCCCCTCTGAGGGGTATAAATGCCTTAAAACATATGACACCGCAGGCGTCACACATAACTTCAGAGTTTTTCTGCCACAAAAAACAAGAAAATTATCACTAAGGCACTAAACAAGAGAACTCTCGGGATCATAGTATGTTGATTTTATAACGAAATTTCCTGTCGGTATTTGAGTTTCAAAATTTGCTACCACAATATATTGTGGCAGTACTTTCTGAACCCACTATATGAATAGCATTGTATCAAAAACATCCCGAGAGAGCTCAACAACATTTACACGATCAAGAATGAATTTGACTACGTTATCTTTTGTCATTTTCGTGGAATCAATTATTGTGGCATCTTGAGCCGGTTTCAGGGGTGACAGTTCCCTGGCGCTGTCATTTTGGTCCCGCTTTATTATCTGTTGTAAAATTTCATCCCGGTTGACCTGTTCGGCCCCTTTTTCCAAAAGTTGTTTTACCCGACGATTGGCCCGTTCAACCGGAGATGCATCCAGATAGAATTTATAATCAGCCTCCGGGAAAACAACTGTGCCCATGTCCCTTCCTTCCGCAACAATGTTGCCGACGCGGCCCAAGCGTCTCTGCATGCTCGTGAGTTTTTTTCGAACTGCCGGAATGGCCGAAACCCGGGATGCAATCATGGCTGTTTCCGGAGTCCTGATGGCAGAGCTTACATCCTCTCCGTCCAGGAATACCAGTGTTTCCACTCCATCGGGGGCCAGCCTGAGATCCAGGTTGTCCAGGAGTTCAGCCAAGGCCTTTTCATCTTTTTCATCGATTTTGCATCTGTGAATTTTGAGTCCTGCAGCGCGGTACATGGCGCCGGTATCAAGATAGGTAAAATTAAGCTTTTCCGCCACCAGTGAGCTGATTGAACTTTTACCTGCTCCGGACGGACCATCAATTGTTATTATAGCCTTTTTTTCAAACATGGTTACAGTTCTTTAAGGCTTTCTGTCAGCGCTGAGATAAAACGCTGGTTCTGGTCGCCGTGATTCTAATGGAGTTGGGGTAACCATACGCCTTCATGCCCCGAATTATCACACCCCTGGAAAGCAATTTTTTATACAGGCTGTCACCATCTGTTTTTACATCAACCAGAACTCAGACCATAGCCGATTCTGAGCGCGGCAAGTCCGTTGGATAAAACTGTTCAACATCCTCGTTGTCCTCCACAGTTCAACCCTAACGACATCAGGCAGGTCAAGGGCCTCATAGTCAGCACACAACTCTTTGTCCGTGTCGTACCAGAAGACGATATGGTGCCGGTCTCAAAGATTTTTTTGAGTGGTTCCTGAATATTGCTCATTGTGAAAAAGTTGTCAGTTATCAGTAGGCAGTAGGCCGTTACTGAAAACTGATAACTGTCCTCTGATAACTTTATTTATTAACTTGCCAATGGCCGCCTTTTGCCGGCCCGATCCGTTTTAACTGGTTGCTTTTCTGTAATTTTGCAATTTGTTTTTCAATGGCTCTAGTGCTTATTCCGAGCGCCTTTGCCGGTTGAGGGATAGTCATTTTCGCAGTATCGGCAAGCCAGTTCAAGTATTTTCACCGAACTATTTTCGGTGGTTCGGTGAATTGTTACGGTAAAAATGCATTCCTCTCGATTATCCATAAAACACTTCAGGAGATTCTTAACTCCTTTGAATCAGAAGGATATTGTGGTCAAATTTAGAACTTGCCCTTTATTCCGACAAAATGGCATTTTTTAGATAAACCGAACTTATGGAGGGAGGTAATTCAAGTTCTCTGGGTAGATAGACTTTGAACCTGTGATCGTGTCCTGTCAGATAACTCCTCATTCTATCAAGTTCTTGATTGAATAAAGATTTCACAATCGTAGCATATGGCGATAAATTGAGTGTTTTTGTGCCTCTCCCTAATCCCGTTTCTTGCAAAAGGATTTCCCGCAAAGTTTGTAAGTCAATGCCGACGTTACTAATTAAATTGTTGATATTCTCAGCAAGGCGTTTCTTGTCGTAAGGCAACGCTTCGGCAGGCCAGAGTTCATTTATCAATTTGATGATTGTTGAAATGCGCTTGGACAATTCATCCGTTTTTTTGAGAGAAGTAGATTTGGATAGCTTTTTTGCTTCTTGAATCGATATTTCCGCATGTTCAAGCATCGCCTTTATTTGGAATGCAATGCGCTCCTTGGGCCAGCTCTTCTCGTCAGTTTTGTATGTAAGGTCGTGAGTAGCTACGCTCCATGCATGTGCGAGAAAAGTCTTGAATTGTACCTCAAAGAGGAGCCCATTTAGGCCGGTAGGACGAATAGCGGGGTCATCCTTCCATCTGACATATAACCGGGTGTCGTCAAAACGAAAAGAATCTGACGGCTTAGAGGTAAAGTCATTTTTCTTGGGGCGCCTTTCATGAAATTTGAATTTCTTACGAACGAGCATTTCGGCTTTGGACATTGAGTCCAGGTTTTCTACAACCAGAGTGCATGCAAAGAAATCTTCTACTTGATTTGGGTCATCATGACGTCCGGCTTCGATCTTCAATGCGAAACTTTCGAGATCCTTTACACGGCTTTCATAATGCCAACGCCGGTACTTGAGTCCATTCATGATACTATCAACCCGCCTTTGGAGTTGTTCATATTGTTCTCTTTGGCTGGAATGGATGTCTCTGAGCGACTTGGAAATCTTCATCATGGGGAAGTCGCCTCGAAGATCACTGACAGGAGCGCAGTATTCCTTTCGTGACGCTGCGGCCCTTCGGTGCTTGCCCCTGTGCTGTTTTGGTAATACTTAAGGCTCTGCTTGAAAGAGGGTATCTCGTCGCCATTCATGACTTTTGACAGGTACTCTTCATTTCTGTATTTGTTCACCTCTTCCATAAAGGCGGAGTACTTGCCGGAAAATTCCTTGACACTTGGGAGCCTGTCATTATGCAAGGACACGACACCCCACAAGCTGTATAGGTTGGTGAAGTTTCTTGCGTACTCTGTGATTATAGAGGCTTCTCGTTCCAGCTCCAATAGATACTTCTTGGCTGTCTCAAATTGTTTCTTTAAATGCTCTTCATCAAACGAGACATCTAAATCTGCAAGATCATCATAGTCGGCATAATATTCGGTTATTTCGTTTTGGTCAAAACCGCCAATTTTACTCTTTAACAGGATAATCAACAACTCAGACAAGAATTGTACATCCCTCATTCTTTTTGCTCTGGCTATGGTAACAATACCAAGGTCTTTCCAGTCGGAAGATTCGGATTCTCTTTCTACAAAAGTTATGAACCACCCCTCGTATTTTGCATGACGTAGTTCTTGATCGACCAATTTTATAGAGTTTCGATTAAGCCGATCAAAAACCTCGTTGACGAGTGTCGTGTCTTCGACGATAGTTGTGAATTCGACTGGCAAAACATAATCCCAAAATTTCCGTGCAAGTGTTTCGTCGGATTTTATGGCTCTCCATTTCTTGCCGGCCAGCCGTGTGTCCCCGTAGTCCTTATCGATTGCTATCTTATTCTGGGCAAATTTCAGAATTGTTTCCAGCCTTTGTTTTCCATCAACGACATAATAAACGGTTTTTCCGTTAACTACTTGTTTGTGCAAGAATATTGATGGGCTGGGATACCCTCTAAAAATAGTGTCAAGAAAAAAACGCCTATCTTTGGGACTCCACACGCTACGTCGTTGATAGGATGGGTCTAAGTCAAGCTGGTCATTTGTATGCAAATCAAGGAACCAGCTTATGTCTTGTGTGGTAACGCGTCTTTCAACAGCCATTTTCCTGTCTCCAGATAGTGATTATTTGGCACGCCCCCCGATGGCGCAACAAGGTAGCTCACGCAGTGCCACGACTGTCAAATGACGACAGCGAATCCGCTCATTCAGCCATTCGCTGGATTGGGGCGATTTCAATACTGCGAGCAGATGCTTGCAACGTTGCAGAGATTTGTCGTGGGGCAAAAGCACAAGCAGGTGATTCTCTACGGCCACTTCTCGCTTTTCGTTGACGATTGTTGCGATACAACGATTTTTGTCGCTAGGACTCGAAGTTCTGTGGACAACGACAAATGGTGGGGGAAAAACAGTGCCTCGGCATGGACGTTCTTCTGAAATATGATCTATGGTCTGCCAGGCAGGTGCTATACGAGCGTGAATGTATGGATAGCTTGGGCCTTCCAATGAATCTCGATGAGGCACTACCGATCCAACGTGGACATCAAAAAAATCAGAAACGATGTGGTGTGCCTCTCGGTTGTGGGGCAGTGGAACGGGCCATTGAAGTTGTCCAGTGTCGTCAACGCCGACCACAGCGTGCAAGATGAAAACGTCGACATCAGTATTTGTATCGAAACGACCAGCCATTTCGATATCTATAGAAACACAGAGTCCGGAGAGCATGTTACGCCACTTCCGATACCGTGTTCCGCTACGCAATACGTCTGGTAATATGGCTACTACGTGTTGACCTTCGGGAGCAGTTCGCAGCAATTTTTCAAGAAACCAACCGGCTATTTGAATTTTACCCGCTGCCCATTGGCAATCTTCCGGAGCTTGCATATACCCGAATGGTGGATTTACAATCATGCAGACATCCTGTGTGATGGGAGTATGGGCAAATACGTCACCAACCTTTAACCCATTGAAAATGTCTGCCGGCTGAAGATATGCAAGAGCGCTACCTTCATCTGGGTGTCTGCTGGCTGCTAAGAGAGTAAGACGAAGTTGAGCTGCTCGAATAAACTCATAATGGAGATCATATCCAAGGATGTGGTTAGACCAAATTTTGAGAGTATCCTGGAGATTACAACCAAACGGCAGGCACTTGGCACATGCCAAAAGTAAGTTTCCAGCGCCACATGCAGGGTCAAAGAGTTTGACACCTGTTCGCAACATTGGAGCTAACTGATCAGCGATTTTGTCAGAAAGCATGGTACTTGTAAAGAATATCCCTGTCTCTTTCCTTATATTAATCGGGACTAAGCGTTGCAGTGCCAAGGTCGTTTCACCGTTCAGTATACCTGGTACTATATCCTTATTGATGTTCCGTTCATTATTTCGGGCAGAGTTGGAAACGACAGCTTCTATCTCATCGGAGTATACCGAAAAACAGGCAACAGCTTCAGCTATTTTGTGATCACGAGTTGTCACATAGTTTGACATTTGGTAGCACTCAATGGATTGATATGTCTTAATGTTAACCTATTTGTCCGTATTTCATCCAGCAATGACTCGCGTTGGATTCCGTGGGCCGGTAACATCAACTGGTGTAATTCTTTGGAGTCTTGCCATACCTTTCACTCTGGAAGGTGTTTCTAAGTAACGATAGCATATGTTTTTCAGGCCATTAATTCAAGGTTTTTAATTTTACTCTGACCCCTTTTATGCTGCTTTTATGCTCCTGACCCCTTTTATGCTCTTTTATGTGCGGTACATGGCACCGGTATCAAGATAGGTAAAATTAAGCTTTTCCGCCACCAGTGAGCTGATTGAACTTTTACCTGCTCCGGACGGACCATCAATTGTTATTATAGCCTTTTTCTCAGACATGATTACAATTTTTGTAACGGGGTTAGTTTCAACTTCAGCCTTCAACCTTCAGCCTAAACTACCTATCTTTAAGGCTTTCCGTAAGCGCTGAGATAAAACGCTGGTTCTGGTCGGGCAACCCGGCCGTGATTCTAATGTAATTGGGGTAACCATACGCCTTCATGCCCCGGATTATCACACCCCTGGAAAGCAATTTTTTATACAGACTGTCACCATCTGTTTTTACATCAACCAGAACGTAGTTGGTCTGGGAAGGAAAGGGAATGCACCCTAATTCACGAACCTTGCCTGACAACCAGTCAATGGAGTCTCTGGCCATTTTCAATGTGTTCTGATAATGCTCTTCATCATCAAGCGCCGCCATTC
>JAYEGR010000148.1:0-23559 GCA_034659175.1 Thermodesulfobacteriota bacterium
AAATTTGAAATTTGTTTTTTTGACTTAACAGTACACAATATATAGTGCCCACAGTTTACTTCTGCATACAATATGTTGTGCCTCTTTAATGAAAGAGGCACTAAAATGGAAATTGGCGAAGGTATTGATCATTCCGATGATAACCCCGCTCGTAAAGTTTCCTTGCGAAACAAAGTTTCCATCTCTTGCGATCGTCTTCATCGTGACGTGTTTCCATCGTTTTCAAATGACTCATCACTGCCAAGGCAAACGGATTATGGCTTACAGTAAGATGAAAAGATGAAAAAGGGGACAAATTTATTTTTTTGACACATCCTTTACCGCGTAAAGAAGGCCCCGACGAATCTCTTCCTGGAAGTCGGGGTCAATGACCTTGCGGCCGTCATCGTCCAGACCGTAAAAAACATCAACAACCTGGTCGGCCTTGCAACCGATTATTGCCCTGAAGATGTTGATGCCGAAATCCGCAAGTGTTTTAGTTATGCGGTACAGCAGTTCGAACCGGTCCTTGGAAAATATTTCAATTATGGTGTATGTGTCGGATGTCTCGTTGTCAATTACGACCCTGTCCTCTGTTGCGTGGTTTAAACAGTGCGGCGATTTTTTCATGGGAGCTGTTTTGCGGCCCAGACGATAATCCAGACCAAGACGCAGATTGACCGCCAGATGCAGGTCTTTCTCAAATGTTTCCCAATCCTGGTCTTCATACTCCATGGAAACAACAGAGATTACATCTATAACATCTACGGCTGTGCCGTCTGCCCAAGTAAAAATCTGGGCGGACCGGACTTCCAGGTTGTGCAGTGCAAGTGTTCCACAGATTCTGGATAACAGGCCGCGTCGATCCCTGGCCATTATCAAAAGCGACCACTTGCCGTCCAGGTCGGTGGAATTAACCAGCAGTTTTTTTTCGTCTAGTTCTTTGCGATATCTGATATGGCTGTACGCCTCCTCAGGCGTGAAACTCAAGAGGTAATCATCAGGCAGCGATTTAAGGTCAAAAACCTTATTGTCTCCCATGAGGTCTGCAAGTTTCGCCCTTTTCCATTCCATTTTCCGGCTGGTATCAACATTGTTCCGGTCCGTATCCAGATATTGGACGGTCTTTAGATAAAATTCAAGGAGCAGGGCGCCTTTCCATTCGTTCCATACAGTCGGACCGGTTGCTTTTGAATCGGCAATGGTCAGGAGATAGAGCATTGCCAGCCGGTCCGGGGAAGCGATTTTTTCAGCGCAGCGCCTGATGAATGCGTCATCGCCCAGATCCCGGCGCATGGACATGTGGGCCAGGAATAGATGCTCGCGAACCAGAAAGATAATGGTTTGGATCTCGTCTTTTTTCAGCCCCAGCCGTTTTCCAATCAGGCCGACAAGTTCGGCCCCCAGTTTCGAGTGGTCACCGCCCTGACCTTTCCCAATATCGTGAAGCAATCCTGCTAAAAAGAGAATTTCAGGTGATGGGACTGTGGAAAATATGTTGGGCTCTTCTTCCCTGAGCCGATTAAGCTCGGCCACTGTCTGCAGCAGGTGGCTGTCCACGGTATAGACATGGTACACATCATGCTGAGCCAGAGATTCGAGATCGGCAAACTCCGGGATGTAGGCAGAGAGCAGACCCGATTCCAGCATGGCCTCTAGGACTGTCGGCCGTTCCCCGGTCTTTTTAAGGACGTCAAAAAAGGCATTTGCCATTCGGCGGGAACAGCGGACCTTATCGTTTAGCAACAAGAGCCGGTCGTTTACCAGTCTGAGGGTCCTATGATGGATCGGCAGGCCTGTATCAGCGGCCCTGGCAAACAACCTCATGAGAAGATACACCTTTTTCTCTGCAAGGCCGGGGTCGGTCAGGTGAATTCGACCATGCCTGATCTCAATGCCCTTTTCCAGTTTGCGGTCTTTTATAGTCGGCAGTGTTATTCCGAGAACCTCGTCAACGTGTTCAAAAAAGAAATCCGTGGTAACGGCCACGGTTTTCATATGGCCGTATACGTCCCTCATGAAACGTTCGACACCAAGCAGACCTTTGGATGGTTTAAAGTCAAATAATTTTGCGATTTCCTCCTGATGTTCAAAATAGAGTTGGTCGTTTTTTCTGCCGCTGACAAAGTGGAGCCCGTTTCGTATCCTGATCAATTCGTCGCAGGCTGAATCAAAACGCCGTCTTTCGGAATTGTTCAGCAGTCCCGCGTTTTCCATGGATGAAAGCCCATGCAGTCCAAAGATCACTTGGGCCGTCCAGATCATGGCCTGGATATCCCTTAATCCTCCTCTGCTTTCCTTTATATGGGGCTCAAGCAGGTAGTTCTGCATGCCGAAAGATTTGTGGCGTCTTTTGCGGTGTTTCAGCATGTTATTGAGGAATTCCCGGCGCCGGCCTTCAACAAAGGACTGTTGGAATAAATTGACCAGTTGGTTGAACAGATCGATTGAGCCGGCAAGCAGCCTGGCATCCAGCATTGCAACCTGGAAAAAAAAATCTTTTTTACCATGCTCCAGGCATGCATCCAATGTTCGAACAGCGTGGCCTACCTCCAGGCCCGCATCCCACAGGGGATAAAAAACGGCTTCTACCGCAGGGGTAAGTTTATTTTCAACACTTGGTTCGTACAGAAGCAGAAGATCGATGTCTGAGAATGGGAAAAGTTCCTTGCGGCCATATCCTCCCACTGCAACAAGGGCCATTCCATTTTTTGCATCCAGACAATTTTCGAAATTATGCGCAATATGAGTATCAACGAGCCGGGTGTGCTCCCGTAGAAGCATTTTGCCGCTCAGGCCTTGCTGCCACAGTGACTCCAGGGCGTTTCGCCTTGCGCGCAATTCGCTATTCATTAAACCGCCTCGTTGCCCTTTTCTCCGGTCCGAATCCTGACTGCTTCCTCAACCGGCAGAACAAAGATTTTTCCATCACCGATCTTGCCGGTGACCGCCGCCTGCCGTATACATTCCACCACTTTGTCACACTGAGAAGTTTCAACAATAAGTTCCAGTTTAACCTTGGGAATGAAGTCAACAACATACTCGGCCCCGCGGTAGATCTCCTTGTGGCCCTTTTGGCGGCCGTAACCCTTTACATCTGTCAGGGTCATCCCCTTGATGTCTATCTCCTTTAATGCCTCTTTCACATCATCCAGTTTAAACGGTTTAATGATTGCTTCAATTTTTTTCATACCTTAAGCTCCTTGAACGATTATATACGGAGGAGTCTGCTAAATAGGGTACCCCCTACAACGGTTACAAATTATCATATTTTTTTGCAAATTTGTTAAAAAAATAATAAAATAAACCAGGATTTTCCTTAATTCTAAACCCCTGAACCTCTAAGTCCTCATATTTAGCCCCTTGACCAAATGGACAAAGTTGATTACTTTTCGGGTGTCGGCGAGAGTGGCGAAATTGGTAGACGCACTGGACTTAGGATCCAGCCCATTTATCTGGATGGGGGTTCGAGTCCCCCCTCTCGCACCATAAATTCCCGGTAATCGTTAAGTATATGACATCTCTGAACGGTTACAATTCCCATACGAAAAAAAGGTCGTGAATAATGCAGGTTACAGTTGAAGATGTAGGCGCTCTTACGAAAAAGTTAAAGATCGTACTGCCTGAGGATATAGTGTCAAAGAGGTTAAATGAGGCATACAACGCACTCAGGTCTCAAGTGTCGCTCAAGGGTTTCAGAAAAGGCAGGGTGCCAAGGAAGGTATTGGAAAGGACTCACGGCGCAAAGGTTGAAGACGAGGTAGGCGGCAAGCTGATCCAGGAGACCTATTTTGATGCCCTGGCAGAATCGAAGATCGATGTCGTCGCCCATCCGGACATCAAGACCCAGAGTTTTGAGAAAGACGGCACATTCTATTATGAAACCGAGGTAAATGTGAGACCCGAGTTTGACCTGGGAGATTACAAGGGACTTGAGATCGAACGTCCTGAGGTAGTTGTTACGGATAGTGAGGTTGACAACAGGCTTTTAGAGATGCAAAAGGAGATGGCACCCCTCCGTACCGTGGATGATCGCGGTATTCGGTTGAATGATCTGGCTGTAGTGGATTTTAAGGGCTATCACAAAGGTGAACTGATAAAACAGGTTCAACAGGAAAATCACTCTGTTGACGTTGGTTCCGGGCAAAACGGAAAGGAATTCGAGACCGGGCTGATCGGTCTGAAGGCCGGCATGAAGACCTCCTTTGAGGTTGATTTTCAGCCTGATTTCCCAAATCCGGTTCTGGCCGGTAAAAAGGTTGAGTTCAGGATCGAAGTCAAGGCTGTAAAGGAGAGGGTCCTTGCTGATCTGGATGATGAATTTGCCAAGGATGCGGGTGACGAATTCAATACTCTGGATGACTTGAAGGCCCATGTCCGCATAAAAATTCGCGAAAAACAGGAAGATGCCCAGAAAGGTGATCTGTACGACAAGATCATGATGAAGCTGGTTGATGATCATAAATTTGAATTGCCGCACCGTCTGGTAATGTATGAGGTCAACAGGCTTATAAAAGAAGTTGAAGTCAGGTTGGAGCAGAAGGGAATGAACCTGGAATCAGCAGGTATGAACAGGGACGACCTTGTTGACCAGTACAAAGAGTCCGCAGAAAGACAGGTCCGAGGTGATTTTATTTTAAAAAAGATCTCTACAACAGAGGGAATCAAGCTTTCGGACGAGGATATAAATAAAGGATTCAAGCGGATATCCGATCAGTATGGCATGCCTATGGAAGAAGTGAAAAAGTACTTTGCCTCCAGGGACGACTTTTTACCTTTTATGAATGAACTTTTAAACGAGCAAATTCTGAAATTTCTGTTGGACAATGCTGTTTTCAAATATGTTCCGGCAGACCGGAAAAATGATTCCAGTGAAGAAGAGACCGGGGGAGATGAGTTATGAATTTGATTCCCATGGTGGTTGAACAGAGTCCGCGCGGAGAGCGGGCATTTGATATCTATTCACGTCTGCTCAAGGAAAGAATTGTTTTTTTAGGCACTGAGGTGAATGATGATGTTGCCAATGTCATTATCGCCCAGTTTCTTTTTTTGGAAGCGGACGACCCTGACAAGGATATCACCTTTTATATTAATTCTCCGGGAGGATCGGTTTCAGCCGGACTCGCGATTTATGACACCATGCAGTATGTGAAGTCGGACATTGCCACGCTCTGCATGGGCCAGGCCTCAAGCATGGGCGCCTTGATACTCGCGGCAGGCACAAAGGGCAAGAGATATGCTCTTCCTAATTCGCGCATCCTGATTCATCAGCCCCTGGGCGGTTTTCACGGTCAGGCCTCTGATATTGATATTCATGCCAAGGAGATATTAAAGACACGTAATAGATTGAACAGGATCCTTGCGGAGCATACGGGCCGCAAGGTCGGGGTCATTGCAAAGGACACGGAACGTGATAATTTCATGAGCGCGGATGATGCCATGAAATACGGCATTGTGGACAAGGTACTCGCAAAAAGGGAGAACCTTGACAAAGAAGAGGAGTCTTAATTATGTCAGCCAACCGGATAGATGAGGTGGGAGTCTGCTGTTCCTTCTGCGGTAAGAGCCAGGATGCTGTCAGGAAATTGATCGCAGGGCCGTCCGTTTATATCTGCGACGAATGTATTGAACTTTGTAACGAGATTGTCCTGGAAGATCGTCAGGCCGATCAGGAAGCCGAATACCTGACATCCATTCTGAAACCAATGAAAATCAAGGAGCATCTTGATCAATATGTGATCGGTCAGGAGTATGCCAAACGCGTTCTGTCCGTGGCTGTTCATAATCATTATAAGCGTATCGATTATCAGGATCAAAACCAGGATGTTGAAAATTTTGTTGAACTGCAGAAGAGCAATATCATCCTTATCGGCCCCACGGGCAGCGGCAAGACCCTTATTGCCCAGACCCTTGCGCGCATCTTGAATGTGCCTTTTGCAATGGCTGATGCAACCACCTTGACAGAGGCAGGTTATGTGGGTGAGGATGTTGAGAATATCCTTGTGAGTCTTTTACAGGCCGCGGATTATGATATTAAAAAAGCAGGCCGGGGTATTGTATATATCGACGAAATTGACAAGATTGCAAAAAAGACTGATTCAGCTTCCATAACAAGGGATGTTTCAGGCGAAGGCGTTCAACAGGCCCTTTTGAAAATAATTGAAGGCACGGTTGCCAGTGTACCGCCAAAAGGCGGGCGTAAACATCCCCAGCAGGAATATATCAGGATTGATACCAAGGATATTCTTTTTGTGGTCGGCGGAGCATTTGTAGGCCTTGACAGCGTGATAAAGAAACGCACGGGAACCAAGTCCATGGGATTCGGGGCCAAGGTGGTCAGTGACAAGAAAAAGAAGACGGGCGAAATCCTTAGCGGGGTTCAGCCCGAAGACCTTCTGGGTTTTGGGCTTATTCCGGAACTGGTGGGTCGATTGCCTGTGATTGCCACCATGGAAGAACTGGAAGAAAAAGATCTGATCAGGATTTTAAAGGAACCAAAGAACGCGCTTATAAAACAGTATCAAATGCTTTTTGGTTTTGACGATGTAAGGCTTCGTTTTACTGAAGGCGCACTGGTAGCTGTTGCAAAAGAAGCAATAAAGAGAAAGTCAGGCGCAAGGGGACTGAGATCGGTCCTTGAGGATGCCATGCTTGACATAATGTATGAAATTCCCTCCCAGACAAATGTCAGGGAGTGCGTTATCAACGAGCAGGTGATTTTAAACCACGAATACCCGGTAATTCTTTACGAAAACCAAGCCAAAAAAAGCGCCTGAACAAATAACGAATAAATAATTACGAATTAGCAACCAACCAATTTAACCAACCAACCAACTAACCAACTAACCAACTAACAAGCCAACTAACCAATCAACCAACATTTCTAATTCGTAATCACAATATGGATATTGAAAATGGACCAGTATCAGATTGAAAAAAAAGAATATCCCATGATGCCTTTGCGGGACATTGTCCTTTTTCCTCACATGATAGCCCCGCTCGTCGTGGGCCGGAAGAAATCCATCAAGTCTCTTGAATCCGCCATGGACAACCGTACCAGGATTTTTCTGACTACACAGAAGGATGTTTCCGTAGATGATCCTGATAAGAATGGGGTTTACGAGATCGGGACAGTTGCCACCATACTGCAGTTGCTCCGGTTGCCGGACGGCACTATTAAAGCGCTTGTAGAGGGACAGAAGCGCGCTAAGATCACGGATTTTCTGCCGAATCCTGATTTTTTTATTGTGAAAGTGGAGGAATATTCCGTGGGCCGGATCAGCGGAACCGAGGCTGTGGCCTATATCCGGGAGATACTCTCCACGTTCCAGGAGTACGCCAAGCACGCCAAGAAGATCCCAAAAGAGGTGGTCAACTCTCTTTCCAGGATCAAGGATCCTGGAAAATTTATTGATGTGCTGGCCTCTCATCTCCCGCTAAAGGTACAAGAGAAGCAGCGCATCTTAAACACGATTTCCGTGATAGACCGCCTTGAATTGGTACTTGAATTGATTCATAAAGAAAAAGACATCGCCAACCTGGAATCGCGTATCAGGACCAGGGTCAAAAAGAAGATGGAAAAGACCCAGAGGGAATATTATCTTTCAGAGCAGATGCGCGCAATCCAGAAGGAGATCGGTGGCGGGCAGGAGGAAGCCCTTTCCGACATGGCTGAGCTTGAGCAGGCCATAAAAAAGAAAAAACTGCCCAAGGCCGCCAAGGCAAAGCTGAACCAGGAGTTTAAGAAACTCAAGATGATGCCGCCAATGTCAGCCGAGGCAACTGTTGTGCGAAATTACATTGACTGCATTTTGAACCTGCCATGGCTTGACAAGACAAAGAGCGAAATTGATATTTTTAAGGCCGAGGCGATTCTGGATAAAGATCATTACGGACTGTTAAAACCCAAGGAACGTATTCTGGAGTATCTGGCTGTCCAGGCCCAGGTGAAGAAGATAAAGGGACCGATTCTCTGTCTTGTAGGCCCTCCAGGCGTTGGCAAAACATCGTTGTGTAAGTCTGTTGCCAGGGCAATGCCCAGGAAATTCGTACGCTTATCTCTTGGAGGGATACGGGATGAGGCTGAGATTCGCGGACATCGGCGGACCTATATCGGGGCATTACCGGGCAAGATCCTGCAGTCCTTACAAAAGATCAAGGTCAGTAATCCGGTTTTCTGTCTTGATGAAGTAGATAAAATGAACATGGATTTTAGAGGCGACCCGGCATCCGCGCTTCTGGAAGTCCTGGATCCGGAGCAGAATAACACATTTAGTGATCATTATCTTGACCTGGATTATGATCTTTCCGACGTGTTTTTCATTACTACGGCCAACAGCCTTCATTCCATTCCATTACCTCTGCGGGACAGGATGGAGGTTATTACACTGAACGGTTATACGGAAGAAGACAAACTTAAAATCGCCCAGGGTTTTCTGATTCCAAAGCAGCTTCTGGAAAACGGCTTTAAAAAAGGCGACATCACCATAAACGATGGCGCTGTTCTGGAGCTGGTGAGGTGCTATACCAGGGAGGCTGGGGTGCGTAACCTGGAACGGAGCATTGCCTCTATTTGCCGGAAAATCGCAAGGGATCGGCTAAAAAGAAAAGAAAAGGACAAGAAATACCGGGTGTCCGCCGCTTCCGTAAGCAAGTATCTCGGTGTGGCGAAATTCCGCTTTGGACTGGCTGAAGAGGTCAACAGGATAGGGCTTACCACCGGACTTGCCTGGACCGAAGTCGGCGGTGAATTACTGCAGATCGAGACCCTTCTTATGCCCGGCAAGGGCAAACTCACAGTGACCGGCAAGCTGGGCGAAGTAATGCAGGAATCAGCTAAGGCCGCGCTTAGTTATGTACGATCCAGGGCCGGTCGTTTGGGGCTTTTACCCGATTTTTATCAACAGATCGATATACACGTTCACGTACCCGAAGGCGCCATTCCAAAGGACGGTCCGTCAGCAGGAATTACAATGGTTACTTCCATAGTTTCAGCGCTTCTCGGGATTCCGGTTCGCAGGGATCTCGCCATGACAGGGGAAATCACTCTGCGGGGCCATGTGCTTCCTATCGGCGGTCTGACTGAAAAGCTGCTTGCTGCACGGCGCGGTAATATCGGTCACGTACTGATTCCAAAAGAGAATAATCGTAACCTTGAGGAGGTTTCACCAAGGATTCGAAAGAGTCTGGACATTGAATTTGTGGACCACATGGATGAGGTCCTGGAAAAGGCTCTTGTTTTAAAGGAAGGCGAGTCGTTATTCAGTGACGTCCCGATAGAGACGACATATTGTCCGGAAATCCATATGGCGGTCAACAATATTGCAGCTCACTAATTGAATTTCCTTGACTAACCAAGGGGATATTGTTATTAAACCTATTTTTTGGGCGGGTAGCTCAGCTGGGAGAGCACCGGCCTTACAAGCCGGGGGTCACAGGTTCAAGCCCTGTTCCGCCCACCATATTTTAGTGTTTTAGCGGGGTCGTAGTTCAGTTTGGTTAGAATGCCGGCCTGTCACGCCGGAGGTCGCGAGTTCGAGTCTCGTCGGCCCCGCCAGTAAAATCAAGGAGTTAGCCTGTCAGGTTAGCTCCTTTTTTTATTGTTTGGTTACGATTTTCCTACCCTGTTTTCTACCTTTACGCCTCAAAAAAAAACGCTCAACACATGAAATATGCGCTGAGCGTTGTAATTACAAATGGTCGGGACGAGAGGATTTGAACCTCCGACCCC
Source organism: Thermodesulfobacteriota bacterium (assembly GCA_034659175.1). Classification (GTDB taxonomy): domain Bacteria; phylum Desulfobacterota; class Desulfobulbia; order Desulfobulbales; family DAOVYS01; genus DAOVYS01. The sequence continues at coordinate 9,710 of JAYEGR010000148.1, forward strand.
AGCGTCCCGAACGCTGTGCTCTACCAGACTGAGCCACGTCCCGACCCGGACATTTTTTTCGGTTCTGAAAAAAATATTGCAAAAGAGCAATATCGGATTTCTTTTCCAGAAACATCAATTGTCACAATTGAGTGCCATTTTTTACAAAACAAATCAAATAGTTATTGAAAAAATGGTGTTGAGATTTTAATTTTTCAGGCAATTATTTTAACCAGTCGCCCCCACGAATCTTGTCAATGGTACATGGATTGCACCCTACCAGGCTAACAGGCTAAGGCGGGTGATACCCGCAACCCAAATTTTTAAAAATTGCTTTGTCCAGTAAATCCGTGTCACCTCGCTTTCAGCTTATGTCAGCGGGGTGCGCCAAAAAATTTCTTGTTTTTTTTGACAGGGTTTCAGGAGTAAGGTACTAATAACAGCTAAGCTAGTTGACGGCGTCAGCGAGTTTGCTTCCTGCTTTAAAACGTGCAACTTTTTTTGCCTTGATTTGTATCTCTTTGCCGGTCTGAGGATTGCGACCTTTACGCGCGGACCTGTTTGTTACTGAAAAAGTACCGAAACCTACAAGTGTCACCTTGTCCCCGGAACTGAGTGCATCCGTAATTGTCTCAAGAAGACCATTAAGAGCATCCTCAGCCGCTGCCTTACTGATTTCGCCCGCTTTTGCCATGCTGTTAACCAATTCGCCTTTGTTCATACGTTTCCTCCTGATGAATGTTATGATTTTTTGTCAAAAAAATATTATTTTTATCCGTATGGTTGTGTCAATATCATAAAACGACTTACTAATATGTCGTATGAATGTCAAACGAAATTCCGCACTATTGTATAAATTTTCGAAGTTTACGATTCAACATAACATAAAATGATATCTAATCTTTCGGAAAGATTAGAAAAATTTTATTCATTCCCTGCCCTGAAAAATAATTTATAACATTGGTCCGTACGTTTGGTTCAGAAAACCTTTCAATATCGCCTGAGATCAGTTCCAGTCGGGAGTGGTCTTTGTAAAGTCGCACCCTGCAGCCGAAGAAACCTAGTGAATTCAGAAAACTCTCGCACCTGGCAATTGTTTCTATTTTGGTTTCAGATATAATTGATCCGGTGGGGATACGAGTTGCAAGACAAGACGAGGATAGATGGTTCCAGTTGCTGAGGCCCAGTTGTCTGCTTATGCGGCGGACATCCGTTTTTGCTAATCCTGCTTCCGCCAGGGGAGTCTTTATCCCTAGTTCACGTATTGCCCGTAGACCCGGCCGGTCATTGTTATTTAAATCATCGGTATTCGTGCCGTCCAGGAGTACCGGGATGTCTTGATCAGCTATGATTTTCAGAAACAGGGAATATATCCTGTGTTTACAGAAATAACAACGATCATGCGGGTTATCTGCGAATTTTCGCCATGAAAGGAGATCAACATCGATTGTGATAAGCCGACACCCGATTTCCTCGGCCATAGAAATGGCGCGTTCCTTTTCTTTACCGGTCTGCAGTCTCAAGGAGGCGGTAAGGGCCACGACTCTGCCGCATCCCAGAGTATCCATGGCCGCCTTAGCGACAAGAGAACTGTCAACTCCACCGGAAAAGGCTACGGCAACAGCTCTCGATGAGCCGATCACTGCCTTTAATGCCTCAAATTTTTTATTCAATAGAAGGAAATAATATTACAGGTTTTTCGATACGGAAATTGCCGTCCAGAATCCACTTCTTCAGGGTCTCCGCAATTTCACGGGCCCTCACCACGCTTGAGATCGGCGCCGTGGCAACAGTTTTTCCGTTCACCTCAATCTGCCCGCTTTTCAGTTCCGCGTAACTTACCTCACCATAGTTTCTTGTAACTCCGTGGGAGTAATCATAAGAATAATCAACAACCTGGGTATAGATATCCGAATCGGAAACACCGGTAAACGCTGCCATATCTTCGTTTAACACCGGGATTGGGACTCCAAGCCCCACGGCCATTGTGTTGCCGTATCCCTGCATGCTGATTCCTTTAATCCAGCGGGAAGACATCTGTTTAAGGTCTCCCTGAACCATCATGGTGCCCGCCGGCCTTCTTGGGGTTCCATTGTCGGATCTCAGAACAGCGGGGTTGTGTTGGGTGCCATGCCATGTAACGTAACCAATGCCGCCTCCAAGGAAGATTCTGGTGCCAAGCCCGATGGTTCTGTATAAGGGATCATTCATAAGCGGACTCAACTCTCCGGCGCTGCAATAGGTGGCATTTCGTCCATTGGACTTTAAAATACCCATGTATGTGTAAATTGTCCGCTCGGACAGATTGATCGCACAGTTATAATTCTGATACCCGTTTCTCGGGTTCAACAGCAGGGCATACGGAAGGGCATCCAGAGTGATCTCTTTTTCAATTTTTCTGTTAGGATAGCAGTCCGTTCCATATGATTCGGCCACCAGGATTACCTTTTTCCCGGCCACCAGGTCCTCGATCACATGTCCTCCGCCGTAAAGGAATTCACCTGGAAAGACCTTGTTCAACGGATCATCCTTCATCGGTTCCGTCGCGCCTATATATGTATCAACCGCGGCCAACCCGCCGTAGGAAGGGACATCGTTGAGCCAGACCTTGGATGCCCTGAGCGTGGGATTGGAATGACCGAAATTAATTATTGCCCCTGAAGAACACATGGGTGAAAACGTGCCGGTCGTGACCACGTCCACCTTATGGGCAGCTTTGACCGCGCCGTTTTTACGGACAATTTCTACCATTTCTTCGGCCGTGACTACTACCGCCTCACCGGCCTTGATCCGGGCATTTATTTCGTCAAACGATTTGTTGACTTCAAAAGTCCTCACAATGTCCATCCCTAACCGATCACGTACAGGTAAGCGGGCATCAGTCCATGACCGAGAGTACTTGATGACCCGCCTTTTTCAGCGCGCTGACAACCGATTCCAGATCACCACATTTTTCAAGTCTGAAGTAATGCACCTTGGAATTAGCTGCGTTACTTTCAGTTGCCACGCTGATGATTTCGCAGTCATGCAGATTTATGATCCTGGTAACGTCTTCAATCCCGCCTTTTCCTATTATCACGTCGATACGGGAAGAGGCTGTGAGTAAGCCCATGACCTGAATAAAGGCTGAAAGAAGGTCTGAGGCCGTAATTACTCCCACAAGCTTTCCGTTCTTAAGAACAGGTAGCCCGCCGATCTTATGTTTATGAATCAAACGGGCCGCTTCTTCGATACTGGCCCCTGCATCGATGGTAACAGGCTTTACAACCATTACCTGATGTACGGATATATCTTCCACCATGGAAGGAAAGAAAAACTGTTTTATATCACCTTCCGTGATGAAACCGACAAGCTCTCCCTCGTCGATCACCGGAAGATGACGAATCGAGTGGCGCTTCATTAAGTCAATGGCCTCCTGAAGCAGCGCGGCCCTCCTAATGGTTATCGGTTTTTTCTGTATCCAGTTCTTAACTTTCATGGCAATAATTTCAATTCCGATTGAATGGGTTTAGTATGAATAAGACATTTATGCTCTCACACTGATTTTGTGACAGTAAAATATTATGCGATTTATTTCAAGTCAGAATAAATTATGGTTTATTTCACGGCATAATTGCCTTTTTTCCTTTCCAACCGGCTCAAATTATCGTAGATTGTAATGTTTTCTAATGGCATTTTCGAATAGAAATCAATTATTAAGGATAACGATCGGTGATCGGTATGTCTTCCAAGAAAAGCAAACAAACCAAGGGGCCGGCCTCTGCAGACGATAAGTCTCCTCAGGACAAACTCGTAACGGTCAGGGACAGGATTGATTCAATTGATGACCGGATACTTGCGCTGTTAAAGGAACGGCTTCATTGCGCCAGGGAGATCGGTCAACTGAAAGCCAGGGGGAACCGTGCAAAGTGGGACCCTTTGCGTGAGAGACAGATATTTGACCGATTAAAGAAAAATAACAAATCCGAGTTTCCGGAAGAGTCGCTTATCAGCATATTCCAGGAACTGATTACGACCTGTCGCCTCTCTCAAAGGGAAGTGGATGTGGCTTATCTGGGACCGGAAGCGACATTTTCCCATCTGGCAGGAGTTAAATATTTCGGTCATTCGGCCATTTATAGCCCAATGGAGACTATTGAAGATATTTTCGAGGAAACGGAAAGGGGCCGAGTTAGATATGGAATAGTCCCGGTGGAGAATTCCATTGAGGGATCAGTGACATCCGTACTTGATTCGTTTATGAAATACAAGGTAAAGATATGCGGCGAGGTAAATCTTGAGATCAGCCACAACCTGGTAAATTTTTCGGGAAATAAAGAGGATATAAAGCTCGTGGTCTCACATTCCCAACCGCTGGCCCAGTGCCGACAGTGGCTAAAAAAGAATTTTCAGGACGTCCCGTGTCAGAACGTTTTCAGCACAGGACTTGCCGCCCGGATGGCGGCCAAAGATCATACCCTGGCGGCAATTGCGAGTTCACTTGCTGTAAAGACATACAATCTTCAGGTAGTGGCCAGTGGCATTGAGGATTACTCCGGAAACATCACGCGTTTTCTGCTGATCGGCCGTAAATCTCCGTTAAAGAGCGGCAGGGACAAAACTTCGCTTTTGCTCGGTCTTCTGGATCGTCCGGGCGTATTAAACGACGCACTTACCATCCTGGCGGACAGGGAAATTAACCTTACCAAAATCGAATCAAGGCCGGTCAAAGGCGAACCTGGAAAATACCTTTTTTTTATTGATATGCTCGGTCACATGGAAGAAAAGATGATTGCGGAAGGATGCAGGAATCTTCAGAAAGTCTGCTCAAATTTTGAATGGTTGGGCTCCTACCCGCTTTCAATTGACTCGCCGGCTGATTTTTGATTTTTTTTTTGCCACAGGTTACGGGCTGCAACCCGCAATCTGCAATCCGTACCCCCTGAACTTAAAAAAAATGCTGATTCTTGGAATTGAAAGTTCATGCGATGAAACTGCCGCGGCAGTTCTGGAAGACGGCACAAAGCTTCTTTCCAATATAATCAATTCGCAGATCGACGTGCATCAAAAGTACGGCGGAGTTGTTCCGGAACTTGCTTCCAGAAGGCATATCGAAGATATCTACCCTGTGGTCTACGAGGCGCTTTATCAGGCAGACGTAACGCTTGACCGGATAGACGGACTTGCCGTTACCAGGGGGCCGGGTCTTATCGGATCCCTTCTTGTGGGTCTCTCATTCGCCAAAGCCCTATCCTTTGTCAAAAAGATTCCATATGTGGGCGTAGACCACATGGCAGGGCATCTGCTCTCGGTCTTTCTGGAAGAATCAAAACCTGATTTTCCATTTGTAGCCCTTGTGGCATCAGGCGGTCATTCCACCATTTTTTATGTCTCAAATCCAGTGACATTTCATGTCATGGGCAGGACACTGGATGATGCTGCAGGTGAGGCCTTTGACAAGGTAGCGAAATTATTGGGATTGGAATACCCGGGAGGGCCGGTTATAAGCAGAATGGCCAAGACCGGTGATGCCAGGGCAATTCACTTTCCCAGGGCCTGGCTTTCCCGTGAAAGCCTGGACTTCAGCTTCAGCGGCGTCAAGACCGCAGTAGTTAATTGTGTGCATCGGAATAACCTGAAAGGAATTTTACCCAATGTCCCGGACATCTGCGCATCATTTCAGGAAGCAGTGGTCGATGTTCTCGTAAAAAAAACAATCCGGGCCGTTAGATTGACAGGGGCGCAGAGGATCGTTCTGGCCGGCGGAGTTGCAGCAAACCAACGATTGCGGGAAGTTATGCGGAAAAATGGAAACAGGGAAGGATTCGAGGTCTTTATGCCCTCGCCGGAGTTCTGCACGGACAACGCAGCCATGATAGCCCTTGCCGGCTATTATTCCTTTGAGAATGCATCCACATTAACCTATGATATGGATGTATATTCAAGATCCTCGGGATTTCCGGAATGGCATAAAGCAGAGACATGAATGACCCGCGTCGAATTACCAAGTATTTCTATCTCAGATTCATACGGTTGCAGGGTGATCCGGAATTTCTGGCCCGTGGAACAGCTTTGGGCGTATTCATCGGAATTACGCCTACCATTCCCTTTCATACTGCTCTTGCGCTCACAATCCCATATATTTTACGGGCAAGCAGAATAGCGGCTCTTTTGGCAACCTTTGCAGTCAGTAATCCCATCACCTTTTTTTTTCAATATTATTTTTCATGGCGGATCGGCACATGGCTGACAGGGAGCGACCTTTCCTGGGATCGAATCAACGCTGTTTTAGAGATCCTCATTTCCCATTCAGGATTTAAGGCGGGTATATCCGCCCTTGGCAGCCTGGGCGGGAGTACAATTATAGCATTGGTTCTGGGAGGCTGCTTGCTGGCAGCCCCCTTTGCGCTTATAAGCTATTTTTTTTCACTCAGGTTCTTTTCAATAATCAAAGACAAACGGGAAAAAAGAAGATTAAAGCGTGAGCAATCAGGCAGATAGACCTTCAACCTTCTAGGTAACAGTTAAGAGCCTAATGTTGTAAAAATATTGCCCAAACAGTCGGTTAGACATGTTTTCCAAGATTAACGTCGAACATCGAACGTCCAACGTTGAACATCGAATTAGGAAGTCGCTTTGCTCCATCTGATTAATAAAAGTACCATATTCAAAATTCGATGTTGAATGTTCGATGTTCGACGTTAATCTTTTCATGTTACTTTAAAAATAGAGGCCGGTGCCCGTTTGTTTCGCTGAATATCTTCATGTCCTCTAATCAAAATCCCTGCCGTATCTTACGCGAATATGGACTTGCTCCGAAAAAAAAGCTTGGCCAGAATTTTCTCGTACACGAGCAGACCGCTGCGCGGATTGTTGAGCTGGCCGGAGTCGGACCGGATGATTTTATTTTAGAGCTTGGGGTCGGCTTTGGCGCTCTTACTAAATCAATCGCAAAAAGGGCGGGAAAAGTAATCGGCTTTGAAATAGATGCAGGGATCGTGAAATGGCATGAAAAAAAGGGTGAACTCCCGGATAATGTAACCCTGATTCACAAAGATTTTCTTAAAGCCGATTTTCGGGAATTGGCTGAAAAATGCGGCGGGCATTTAAAGATTCTGGCCAACTTGCCTTACTCTGTTTCCAATCCCTTGCTTTTCAAGCTCATCGAATGCCGTGACGTGGTAAAATGGGCGGTACTGATGCTTCAGAAGGAAGTTGCCATAAGACTCCGCGCCGAACCGGGAACAAAGAGATACGGCATACTTTCGGTGCTTCTGGGGGCATGTGCATCTGTTCAGCCACTCATGGAACTGGGGTCGGGGCAGTTTCATCCGCGGCCCAAGGTGGATTCCGTTGTAGTACGTATTGTATTTGATCCTCTTCCTGATCGTGTTGCTCTGCTCCCCCCATTTGACATGAAAATTTTCCACAGATTGGTGAAAAGCGCATTTCAGGAACGGAGAAAAACCCTTATAAACTCACTTTGCTCTGCCGGTTTTTACGGACTTGACAAGAACACCATGCTTCAGGTACTTGAAAAATGCGGTATTTCATCCGGAATCAGGGCGGAAAGGCTCACGATAGAAGACTTTGTCAAGATGACAATCGCGTTTTCTGAATGATGAATTATGAATGATGAATATGGGAAAGGAGAAACTTACTGATGCATAATTTTGTGTTTTATAAGCCTACTAAAATTATTTTCGGCAGGGATACTATTCCGCAGATCGGGAAAGAGACTGTTGTATTCGGCAAAAAGGTCCTTCTTGTTTATGGAAAGGGAAGCATTAAAAAAAATGGGGTCTATGACCAGGTCATGCAATCGTTCAAAGAGTCTGGAATTACAGCGGTTGAACATGGCGGGGTCAAGTCTAATCCGATTTTAAGCCATGTCCGTGAAGGAATAACGATCGCAAAGGAGAGCCGGGTTGAGGCTGTGGTTGCGGTGGGAGGCGGCAGCGTAATTGACAGCGCCAAGGCGATTGCCGCAGGCGCTGTTGTGGAACACGATGTCTGGAAATTTTTCCAGACAAAAAAAAGTATAAAAAAGGTACTTCCGCTTACATGCGTCCTCACCCTTGCAGCATCCGGTTCTGAAATGAACGGCGGCATGGTGGTAACCAATGAGGAGACTTTACAGAAATTTGGAGTCGGCAACCAGTTTCTGCAGCCCCTGGTTTCCATTCTGGACCCGACAACAACATTCACAGTCAGCCGGGATTACACGGCATATGGAGCAGTGGATGCTATCTCTCACATCCTTGAATTTTATTTTACAACGCGGGAACCGTACACACCTGTGCAGGACAGGTTAATGGAAGGGCTGGTGATCAATATCATGGAAAGCTGTGACAGGGTTATGGCCGGGCCTGAGGATTACGATGCCAGGGCGGATCTAATGTGGTGCGCAACTCTTGCCTTAAACGGCCTGACCGCCGCCGGTCTCGGGATGGTCGGACTTCCGATGCATCTTATTGAACATTCCTTAAGTGCAATCTATGATGTTCCGCATGGCGCCGGACTCTCGGTAGTGATTCCGGGCTGGATGACATATCAGGCCGACAGGAATCCAGCTAAATTCGCCCAACTGGCGGAAAGGGTGTTCCAGGTGGAAAAGGCGGATGAATCAAAAATGGCTGAATATGGTATTGCCAAACTTAAAAGCTGGTTTGAAAAGGTCTCCTGCCCTACGGATCTTGGAGCACTGAAAATACCTGAACAAGAGATTCCCGGTATTGCGGAAAACGCCCAGGGTCTTGCAAAGGTATGGCGGTTACAGGAGTATACCAGGGAAAAAGTCGAGGCAATTCTTCGTCTATGCACATAGAGCCTGGATTTGGGTCATAAAGGCTACCTCTATTCTCCTCACGTCTAAAAAATGTTTATTGGAGTGTAAAATCATTAAATATCCCCGCAATTGGTGAAATGTCGGCAACAGGTCAGTACGCCTTTTTTTTCATAAATCACAGTAAATTCCGCCTGTCTTCGCCCTTCTATCTCATCTTTTTACTCGATTCTATCTTGACATAAAAATTGATCAGTTTAAAGGTGAGTATCTTGGATTTTTGGGTGGCTTACGGGGCGAGTAAACAAATTTTTTCTCCTCTGGGCCAATCGCAGAAAAAGCAAATTCTTATCACCATCACCTTACCTCAAGGATTTTGGAGACCGGGTTCAATATAGCGTTTTTGAGTGCATCCTGGACAAAAATCTACTTGACGGAATGGCAGACAGAATAGATAAAATTGTTGTTGAAAAAGAGGACAGCGTACACATCTATGCGCTATGCGCGAACTGTGAAAGGGAAATCAGGGTAATCGGCAAGGGTAAAACGTCTAAAAACGAAGATGTGTATATAATTTAGATAGTTGTACGAAATTAAAAAAAGGCCGAAAAAAGGGGGTGGTTACAGAAAATTTGTAATTATTTGTTATTGCTGATAAAGATTGTTGCCGGAGATGAAAAACAAGGTGGTGAAGACATGAAAAAAGGAACGAAAAAGAGAGGTTACAGAAAAGGCTATTATAACTATCTGTATTTATTGGCTGGAAAAAGGCCGCTCTCTGAAACTAAGACCTGATGAATAAGGGATTGAGACGCCTGCGGCGGAGGGATTAGGGACGAAGGGATGTAGGGGAAGGATGTGATAAACTGGTTATAAAAAGATGTACGTCTGTGCTGACCTGTTATTGACAACAGTTTGTTTGATATGTAGATATCCAAAACAAGAAAGGAGTTAAATAATATGTCAAGCGTTATAACATTTGATACATTGGCTTATGCAAAAAAACTGAAGGCAGCGGGGGTGCCTGATGAGCAAGCAGAGATACAGGCCGAGGCGCTAAAGGATATCGTTAATACAGAACTGGTGACAAAACGTGATCCGACAGAAGCCAAAATAGAAATAATTAAATGGGTAGCCGGTATGCTGGTTGCTCAGGCCGCTATTGTGGCTACCCTCGTCAAGCTCTTGTAATGTAACCAGCGATTTAATTCCCATCCAAAACCAGGGAGTTAATTCCAGTCAAGATCAGCAATCCTAAACCAGCCATTCCATATAACATCCCAATAAACAGGAGTAACTGCTCCCGGATTCCCGCTTGTTGTTCAAATGCCATCACAATTTAAGGGTTGTCAAAAAATTAACGCCTTTGCGCAATTCAATTGAATCGGATATTCTTTCCCGGCGAAGGTTTTTGATAATCTGGATTGAAAAAAATCCATATTTTCGGTGAAAATATTTAAGCGCCGGACTGACGGTTGAATTGGACAATTTAATTTCCAGCAGAGTAATCGGCCGATCTTCAACCACTAATGCGAAATCCACTTCCTTTTTCTCTTTAGTGCGCAGATAATTAAGTTCTGCTCTCCTTCCTTCGTAATCTTCAATTGCATTCAAATGCTTGAGTAAACAGCCGGCTACCAGATTTTCAAAACGCACCCCCTCATCGCCCTTGACCATACCAGTATCGTAAAAGTATATTTTCGGCTCTTTCAAAATAGAACGCGCAATATTGCGATGATAGGGAGTGACCCTGAAAATGATAAAAAGAGCCTCTAAAATTTCAACATAACGCTTAATTGTATTGGGTGAGCAATTAATGTCCCTTGCCAAAGAAGAAACTGACACTGGAGAACCCACACGATAACGGAGCATCTCAAGTGTAAGCTGGATCGCCTTAAAATCATGAACCTTTTCAAAGTCAAGGATATCATTCCGGATCAATCCGTCAATATATTGCATGCGCCACCGGTTAGCCTCGTCAACTGTTTCTGCAAGATAAGGCTCCGGGAAACCTCCTCTCTCTAAAAGCCGCTCAAGGTTTTTGTCCGCATTTCCAGGAATTTCAACCAGGGAAAGCGGATTGAGCCTGTGAGTAAAAAAACGGCCGGCCATGGAATCTCCGCTTCTGCGTAGAAGATCAAGCCGGGCGCTGCCGGTTACAATAATTTTTAATTTTTGTGGTTTTGTATCGTAAACACCTTTCAGATAGTTCTTCCATCCCTTCATCTTGTGCAGCTCATCGAGTATAAGGAGTTCCGTATCAGGCAGCCAGCCTGCATTTTTAATTATTTCACGGTCTTCAAAAAAATCATAATTCAAATAAACAGATTTCTGAAATCCCTTTGCAATTTCCTGCGCGAGATAGGTTTTCCCCACTTGCCGTGGACCGGTTAAAAAAACCATTTTTCTGGATAGGTCTTGTGTTATAAATTTTTGCTGAACACGCTGCATACGACTATTTTGCATAGATTTGCAAAATAGTCAAGACCTTCCCGCATTGTACTGCAAAAAAGACATACAAAATAGGGGACAGACCACGGTTTCGATGGCCTTCAAAAGGCGCGTCTTATTTAAACCGTGGTCTGTCCCCTATTCCCTGCCTATGATGCTGATCCGGCCGGCAACAGGTATATTCGTAATAGGTGACTACCCAAGTGGACAGGCTGAAGGTAAAGGGATCAGCAGCAAAATTTGTCTGCCCATAAATCATCGAGAAACTTTTCCCAGTAGAGGGCTTGAAAATTGTCGTCACGGGTGTTGATCGGATCCTGGCTCACAAGAATATAATTTTTAAAAATATTCTCTTCTTTAAGAACATTTAGTCCCCTGAGGTCTCTGCCGGACACTTTTTGTGACGCCTTAACCTCTATGGCCGTTTCCATGCCGATTAAAAAATCAACTTCATAACCATGGGTTGAACGCCAGTATGCAAGTTCATATTTTTTTCGCCTGTAACTCAAATATGCCCGTATCTCCATACCTATGAATTGTTCAAAACTCTTACCATAAAGGTGGGAATTGCGGTCAAGTGTCCGGGTTCCTGCCAGCATGTGGGTCACACCTGGGTCAAAAAAATAAAATTTCGCTGTACTGATCGCTTTGCGCTTTCGGGATTCTGTCCAGGCGGGCAGGAGGAAGCCCACCAGGGTGTCCTCGAGAAGACCCACATATTCAGTTACTGTAGATGGCGGTACCTGGCAGTCATTTGCCAGTTTAGTGAAATTGATCATCTCTCCACATGCCAGGGCAATGGAGCGCAGAAATCGTGAAAACGGCGGCAATTTTCGAATAAGGCCTTCTGCCATTATTTCTTCCTTCAGGTAGGTATTGACATACGCGTCAAGCTCTTCATCAGGATAATTACTCAGATAAACTGCGGGTAAACCACCATAGTGAAGAAATCTGTCAAGATTAAAATCAGTTATTTCCTTCCAGGTTAAGGGAAACATACGGGATTCCCATACTCGACCAGCCAACAGATTAGCTTTTCCTCTTCGTAATTTTCTGGCGCTGCTGCCGGTGAGCAGGAAGGTGATCTTTTTATTTTCGATTAGCCTGTGAACTTCATTGAGGAGTTCCGGAATTCGTTGTATCTCATCAATGACGACAATTCCGGTTTTGTGCCCGGAATAAATTATGGATTCCAGATCATGGGGAGAACCCAATAGCCGCAGATACAATCTGGAATCCAATAGATCAATAACTGTAGCAGTTTCAGACAACTGCCGTTTGATTAAAGTTGATTTCCCGGTTGCCCTGGGACCAAATAGAAAAAAAGATTTCCTGGTCAAAAGGTCTGCGAGATTAAGAAGTCTTTCAAGTTCCATGCAATACTCCCGATGCTATTGTGAATTATCCGCACAAACCACAATAGCATCGGGTTTTAAAAAATACAAGTTGAAAGGCTGTTTGCCTTATAATTTTCAAATCATATTTATCCTGTTAGAAATTATTCCTGCGGTAGTTACTGGGGGGCATTCCAAAATATTGTTTGAAGACCCTGGCAAAATGACTGAGGCTGGAATATCCTACGGAATAAGCCACTCCCAGTTCGGGGGACACCTTACTTAATTACCACATTTTTCGAGTTAAGTAAGGTGTCCCCCGAATTACTGAATTACTGGCCACAGACCACATCCCGGCAAGGAAGCTAGACGGTACCAGATAAAAAACGCCAGAGATTTCTTAACTAGAGCGGGAGTAACACCATGAATACACTCAATTATAAAGGTTACACAGCCAAAATTGAATTTAATCCAGAGGACAACATTCTGTTCGGCAACATTATTGGTATCCGCGATACGGTTGGTTTCCATGGCGAGTCTGTCCGTGAACTTAAAGACGTTTTTCATGAAGCGGTTGATTTTTACCTTGAGAGTTGCGAAAAAGCTGGAAGAGAGCCCAATAAACCTTTTTCAGGCAAATTTGTGGTCAGGGTAGATTCCTCACTGCATGGTGAAATAGCTGCAGCAGCCGTTCATGCTGGAAAAAGTCTTAATAAATGGGTAGCTGATACACTTGAACAAGTTATCTATGCCCATTGAAACACAACGCCCAACAAATGTAATGATTTCCAGTTCCGCATAATTCCTTTGAAGGACAGATGTTCCGGGGGAATCCTTAAAATGCCATGCTTTCTCAAACATGTTTGGCCGCAACCGATACTCACCGAAATACGTTTAAATAAAAATATTTTGGTTAAAATTATTTATTTCCACATCCCTAAAAGAAAAATATAGACAAGTATGTTTAGTCTCACAAATCGAAAGAATAAACACATTGAATGTACTTAAACGTTGGTGATCATTAAAGAATGGGAAAATATCTTGTAAATATTCGGCTTGATCCGAAAAATAGCTATAACCACCAGATTGTAAATGTTTGGCAGCGCTTCACAGGGAGGTGAGCAGGCTGATCAGCTATACTTAGGTATGCTGGGCAGCCTGATCGCCTTCCTGTGGAGTGCTGCCGAATATTTACAATATCTTATAATTACGAATCCCTCATGCGGGCATGTGATTCCGATAATTCCAATTGCCAGAGAATTGGTAAAATCCGGGCACACTGTAAAATGGATTAATGGAAGAGCATTTAAAGAAAAGGTAGA
>JAYEGR010000149.1:0-23259 GCA_034659175.1 Thermodesulfobacteriota bacterium
TAACAGGGAAATCCCTTAAAGGGCGGTCAGACTCGATTGAAAGTGGACGACAGGAGCGGGAAGGTAGAAAAAAGCGTTCACAGACAATGTCCGGATCGCTGTTTACCAGGTCAAAGACAAGCTGGAACCCCAGATTGGACATACCGACCCGGTACTCATTTGGAAAAATAATGGCAACCGGCAAACGGTCTTTCCCTTTTTTCCTTTGCCCGCCTGTCTCACGTGAGAGAAGCGGCTACCAACTTAAAGCGGGACACTTTCCGCCATTTTGGCTCTATGGCAATTCCAAAATCAAGCAAAATTTGAGGAGTTGCTAACTGGTTGAATTTACAGGCTGTCCCGCCTTACGTTGGTAGCTCCTGGTTGGCGGAGTAATGCTTTCGGCGCATTATGAATTGAATGATGAATGATGAATTCAATTTATAAATTTCCGCCTCCGCGGTTAATAACCGGGTTGTAAAAATTTTAAAATAATTTTTCAAAAGCTCAGGTTAAGATGTCGCAATTGTTCATCATTCATCATTACGAAAATCAGCTTTCATTTCTTCTTAAAAAAGTGGGGCGTTGCAGCAAATCCTCATCAAATATGGACTGAGGAAACGGCTTGGGCGATTTGATGCTCTGCACGGATCCACGCCCGACAAAACATTCGGCAGAGGATTTTTCTTTGATAGTCACAGGTTCTTCTTCTGTTTCTTTTTTTGGTATAAGGGGTTGTACGTTCGCAGGCAGGGTCTCGACCTCTTGCTCACACCTGATGCCGGTGGCAATCACGGTTACCCTCAGCGCATCTCCCAGGGATTCGTCAAAAATTACGCCAAGGATGATGTTGGCCTCGTCATGGACTTCTTCGTAGATTTTGGTGGTTGCCTCCGTGACCTCAGCCATTGTAAGAGTTTCTTCACGGGCCGAGATATTGACAAGCACACCCTTGGCGCCGTCAATACTTATATCCTGGAGAAGCGGGGATGCGACAGCCATGTTGACCGCCTCAGCGGCCCTGTTTTCGCCGACGCCCTGTCCCGCGCCCATCAGGGCCGGTCCCATCTCGTTCATGATAGCCTTAACATCGGCAAAGTCAGGGTTAATGTAGCCACTCAGATTAATAAGATCCGTTATCCCTTTTACCGCCTGCACCAGCACATCGTCCGCCATTTTCATCCCATCTATAAACTTGGTGCCCTTTTGGGATATTGCAATAAGACGATCATTGGGAATCGTGATGATGGTATCTACATGCTCCTTGAGCTTCTCCCAGCCCCTTTCGGCATTATTCATCCGGCTTTTGCCCTCAAAGACAAACGGTTTCGTGACCACGCCGACCGTGAGGGCGCCCATTTCCTTGCTTATTCTTGCCACCACGGGCGCTCCTCCAGTGCCGGTTCCACCGCCCAGACCGGCAGTAACAAAAACCATGTCGGAACCTTTCAGCACCTTTCTGATTTCGTCAATGCTCTCCTCGGCTGACTCCCGGCCCAGTTCCGGATTAGCGCCTGCTCCCAGTCCCTTGGTCACGGTCGGCCCAATCTGCATCCGTATATCGGCGTTGGAATTTTCCAAAGCCTGCACGTCCGTGTTGGCAGAAACAAATTCAACACCCTGTATCCTGGCATCCACCATGGTATTGACCGCATTGCCGCCGCCGCCGCCGATACCGACGACCTTGATGATGGCCTTTGAGTCACTCTCCGCCAGTTTAAATGTCATAATCCCGTCCCCCTTCACATTACATTCTTGAGCCAGTCTTTAAATCCATTGCTTATTTTTCCAAACATCTTTTTCTCTTTCCTCACGAAACCGGTGCGTCCAGGCTCATGCTTCATCCCGAAAACAACAAGTCCAACGCCGGTAGCACACTGCGGAGTGTTGACGATATCCTTTATTCCCCCTATTTTCTGGGGACAGCCTATTCGGACGGGCAGATCAAAGATCTGCTCCGCAAGGTCTTCTAGGCCTTCCAGGAGAGACGTTCCTCCGGTCAGCACGATTCCTGCGTTGATCATATCCTTATGTTTTGACCTTACCAATTCCTGGTTGATAAGGGCCAGCATCTCTTCCATTCTGGGTTCCAGTATCTCGCCCATTATCTTTCTGGATAATTTTCGCGGCTGCCGGCCTCCCACACTGGGCACTTCAATAGTCTGATCCTTGTCGATTTGCGATGAAAGCGCGCATCCGTATTTTTCTTTAAGCCGTTCGGCCTCCCGGAGAGGAGTGCGCAGTCCGATGGAGAGATCATTGGTCAGGTTATGGCCGCCAAGGCCCAGGACAAAGGTGTGCCTGATGCCTTTTTCAGAAAAAATCGCAAGATCCGAAGTGCCCCCGCCAATATCCAGAATCGCTATCCCAAGTTCCATCTCCTCCGGGGTCAGTACCGCGCAGGCGGATGCAAGGGGTTCCAGTACGACATCGCTTACAGTAAGCCCGGCATGGTTACAGCACTTGATAATATTGTGAACAGATGAACCGGACCCGGTAACAATATGCACGTCGGCCTCAAGCCTGATTCCGGTCATGCCCAGTGGACTCTGTATTCCCTCCTGCTCATCTACCGTGAATTCCTGCGGCAGGACGTGAATGATTTCCTGGTCAGGCGGGATCGGCACGGCCGTGGCCGCATCAACTACCTTGTCAATGTCATCCTGCCGGATCTCACTGGTTCTGATGGGAATCAGACCTTCGCTGTTAAAGCCTCTGATATGGCTTCCCGCGATCCCGACAAACACGGACGAAATGTCACAACCCGCCATCATCTCCGCCTCCTCCACGGCCTTGCGAATCGATTTCACCGTACTCTCAATATTTACCACCACGCCCTTGCGAAGACCTACCGACGGATGCACTCCCATGCCGATGATGTCCACCTGATCGTCGCGCACCTCGCCGGCCACGGCACAGATCTTAGTCGTACCAATATCCAGCCCCACGATCAACTCACCACTTTCCTGGACAGGAGGAGTCTTTTTGGGTTTGAAACGGCTTTCCGTCAGTTTTCGTCCAGACTTCGCAGCCTTCCAAAGCCTATCCCCCCAGCTGACAGGCTTACTCCTTCCTTCGGGTTGTCCGCCTTCCAGCCCGATCTCAAAGTCGACAGGGTCATGCTCCGACCATGTTTCTCTGTGGAATACTCCACTGTTCGCCTGATCTTGCATATCGATTTTCTCCGGGTTGTAATTTGTTTATCAATTCCTGACTGCCCCATCACTGCCGACCAGAACATCATTATCCATATACTCAACATTAATGTAGGCTATAGATGCAAATTCCTTTTTCTTGTACTGCCAGTACAACACCTTTACCAACCGCCTGTATTTTTCATCGACCATCCCTTTTCCGAGATAGATTGGAAAGGAGTTGTCCGCCAGGAACAGAATCAATTCACCATTTCCTGTTATATGCACCTCGGAAATATTCTGTTTTGGTAAAACCGGATTGCCCCTGCCTGCCAGCCTGATAAACAGCAGCGCCTCTTCCAGGGATGATTCCTTAAACGATTCAGGCCACGTATCAGCCGTTAATCCGGTAATCACAGGGAAATCCATATCCTCGGGCGGAAGCACACGCGCAAAGGCCACTCCCTTTTTGTCAACATAATAAAGGCCATCGGGCAGACCGGCCATTGCAACCGGATTTCTTTCTCTGATCGTGATAAGCAGCCTGTTCGGCCACTCCTTTCTTACCTCCGCCCCTTCGACCCAGTCACAAGTCTCGATATCCGCTCTGACCCGGTCAGTGTTCAGCGCCAGCAGGTTGGAATGGATGTCCACCCGGCTTAATTCAAGAATCAAATTTTTTGTTGTTTTTTTACAGTCTTCAATCTTGATGGCCGTGATCTGAAAAAAATCAGACCTGGCCAGTCCTTTATATACGAAAATTGCGGCAATCCCCAGTACGACCAAAACTACGGCGCCCCCCAAGGCCAGGATGGCAAGCTTATTCCTGAATTCCCGGAATCCGCTTCCTTGTAAACGATTCCGTCTAACTGTTTCCGGGCGATAATTTGTCGCCATTCTCGTAACCGTTCGGCGTATTTGTTCCCAGGATTCGAATCTCCGGCTCCAACATAATGCCTGACCGATTCCACACCTTTTCCTGTACCAGGTGCATCAGGTCAAAGATGTCCCGGCCTGTGGCATCCCCGGTGTTCACTATGAAATTCGCGTGAAACATCGAGACTTGAGCCCCTCCTGCGCGGACGCCTTTGAGTCCGGCTTCTTCTATCAGCCTGCCTGCAGCTTGATCGTCCCCCGGATTTTTAAAAAATGAGCCGGCGCCGGCAACGCCCTGGGGCTGGCTTTCCCTTCTTCGGCGGGCCACCTGCCTGCACAAATCCTCTATTTTTCCCCGCTCTCCCATTTCAAGTCTGAAAACGGAATCCACAACCAGTACCGTACCTGCGCACCCCTCAGGATGTCCCAGGGAACGGCCAAGATCGCAATGGCGGTATAAAAAATATATCCGCCCCCTCTCCCTTGCAAACAACTCTCCTTTTTCATCCATCAGAGTCACCGAGGAAACAACCTCTTTTATTTCCTTTCCCCATGCCCCGGCATTGGTCGCCACAGCTCCTCCGACGCTGCCCGGTATACCGCACGTAAACTCCAGGCCTGTCAGTTCATGCTCAACGCACCATCCGACAAGGCGGGCAAGGCTGCAACCCGCCTCAATACGCACGTATTGACAGGACTTTTCCGAGTTTACGATTTCAATCTTGGAAAAATTCGTCCCAAGGACAATGACTACTCCAGGCAACCCCTTATCCGGAACAAGTATATTACTACCCCTGCCGATCACCCAGAACGGCACGGAATTCATGTGCAGGCCGCTGATCAGACTTGATAATTCATGGCGCGTCTTTGGGAGCACAACAGCATCGGCAGGACCACCCACCCTGAGTGTCGAAAAATCGGACATTGGATGGCCCAAAAGGACTTCGCCTTCCCAGAAATCGGCCAGTTTGTCCAGGGTTCGCCTGTCAAGCGCCATTTTCAAGCCTTTCAACCAATTCTTCCCCGGCACGACGAATATTACCCGCGCCCAGGGTCAGTACCAGGTCTCCATCCGACAGCATCCCCATCACGGCCTGGGGCAGGTCCGCAATATCAGAAACCAGATAAACATGCCGACGATCGTGCTCCATAATGCCTTTCATTAATGACTTGGCGGAAACTCCTTTAATAGGGCTTTCCCCTGCAGGATATATGTCTGTCAGCAACAAAACGTCCGCTTCGTGAAATGCAGAGCAGAACTCCTTAAACAGGGCCTGGGTCCTGGTATAACGGTGCGGCTGGAACATGACCACTATCCTGCGTTCGGGCCAGCTGTTTCGAAGGGCCGAGAGAGTCGCCCGCACCTCTGTTGGGTGATGACCGTAATCATCCATTAACAGGATGTTTCTTTTTTCGCCCTTGACCTGCATCCTTCTCTGCACACCGGAAAAACTGCCTAACGCATCGGATATGACTGCAAATGAGATCTCAAGCTCAAGCGCAATTGTAATTGCAGCCAGCGCATTACTTACGTTATGAAGGCCGGGCAGGGATAGTCTGATTTCACCAAGCGCCTCATTTTTCGTGCATACGTTAAACCTTGAAACCAGACCCTCGGCCCTGATTTCCCCGGCATGAATATCAGCCCGGCTTGTCAGACCATAAGTAATTATTCTTTTTTTTATCTCAGGCAGAATATCCGAGATACAAGGGTCATCCAGGCATAAAACAGCGGCCCCGTAAAACGGTATCTTGTTTATGAATTCAACAAAAACCTCTTTTATCTCCTTAATGCCGCTATAATAATCAAGATGTTCCCTGTCAATATTGGTCACTATCTCAAGGACCGGTGACAGTTGAAGAAATGATCCGTCGCTTTCATCCGCCTCTGCAACCAGGAACTCTCCTTTGCCGAGTTTTGCGTTGGCGCCCAGGCTGTTGACCATGCCGCCGATGACAACAGTCGGATCAAGGCCGGCCTGAGCCAGAATCCAACCTACCATGGAGGTGGTGGAGGTCTTGCCGTGGCTGCCTGCAACAGCGATCCCGTATTTTTTCAGCCGCATCAGCTCAGCCAGCATCTCGGCCCTTGGAATGACCGGAATATGGGATTCTCTTGCTGCCAGGACCTCAATGTTGTCATCTTTAACCGCGGAAGAAATCACCACGACATCGGCCCCTTCAACCCATTCACTCCTGTGGCCTTGCCTTATCGTGCCGCCCAGTTGGGCAAGACGCCTGGTAATTTCAGTGGTTCTGAGATCAGAACCACTGACTTGATATCCAAGATTGATGAGCAACTCGGCAATACCACTCATTCCGATCCCGCCAATGCCCACAAAATGAATATGCTGAGTTTTTTTATACATTGGTTTAAGGTTCAGGGTTCAGGGTTCAGGGTTCAGAGTTTAGAGGTTCAAAGGTTTATTTGATCGAAATTTTTCCTTTTCAACCAAGAACCTCTACACCCTTTTTTCCTTTAAAAGGGCCAGGCAATTATCCACGATTGTCTCGGCGGCCTGTGGCTTTGCCAATTTTCCCGCCGCAGCCTTCATGGTTTCTCTTCTTTTTTCATCAATAAGCATTGAGACGATCTCTTTGCCCAGTATTTCCCTGTTAAGATTTTTTTCAGTAAACATCACTGCCGCACCGCCATCCACGAGATATCGACCATTTTTTTCCTGGTGTCCGTCGGCCGCAAAAGGATACGGGATCAAAATGGCTGGAATTTTTTTGACAGCGATCTCGGCAAGCGTCGTGGCCCCTGCCCTGGACACGACAAAATCCGCATCTTCATATACCTCGGCCATATCCTTGAAAAAGGAAGATACCTTGGCTTGAATGCCCATCCTGTTGTACGAGTCACGCACCATTGATTCATCATGGATACCGGTCTGGTGGATGACACTGAAACCTTCCGGCAATTTGTATTTATATTTGCCGAGCGCCTCTTTCACGAGTTCGTTTACCTTCCGTGCTCCCTGGCTGCCTCCAAGCACGAGAAAGGTCACTCCTTTTTTAGCTTTTGAATTTCGATCCGCCAACAGCTCCTTACGAACCGGATTCCCGGTCAGTAATGTCTTTTCTCTCGGGAAATAGCTCTCGCTTCCGGGGATAGAAACAAAAATCCTGTCAACAAACCTGCCCAGGACGCGGTTGGCCACCCCCGGGATTGAATTCTGCTCGTGTATACACGTTGCAATGCCCATAAGCCTGGCTGCCAGCACAACCGGCCCTGTCACATAACCGCCGACACCAAAAACCAACGCCGGTCTGAACCGCCTGATTATGATTGCGGCCTGCAACAGACTGAACGGAAGTCCCAAAACAGTCCGAATCTTGGAAAAACCGGATTCCCCTTTTAAACCATGGCAACTAATAGAGGCGGTCTTCAAGCCGCGTCCGGACAGAGCCTTTGCATCCATACTGCGGCCGGCACCGATAAACAGCATCTCGCTCCCTGGAAAACGGTTAATAAACGCCTCTGACACGGCTATACCGGGAAACAGGTGGCCTCCGGTACCTCCGCCCGTCACAACCAGATTTATGGGTTCAGGGTTCATGGTTCACGATTGCAAAGCCATTAATCTATTCCACGGCCATCGATTAAATACTGAGAACTCGCCGGGAGGTTATTCACTGCGTCCCTGAATACCCTTCCCCGCTGTGCATAATCATTGAACATGTCAAAACTTGAACATGCCGGCGACAGCAGTACCGCATCCCCGGAACAGGCCATGCCGGAAGCCCTGCTCACGGCATCAGGAAGCGTATCCGCCATCTTTACAGAGGTAAGAGATTCGAATGCCTCGGCCATCCCGGCTCCGGCCTCGCCTATGAGTACCATGGCCTTTACCTTTTTCCTGATCAGCTCATTTAACATAACATACTCTCCACCCTTATCACGGCCTCCTGCAATCAGGATAACCGGCGACTTCATACAGGTCAGGGCCGAGTGTACCGCGCCCACATTAGTTGCCTTGGAGTCATCGTAATACCTGACGCCTCCAATCTCCGCGACCATTGCCAATCTGTGCGGCAGCGGTACAAACCCGGCAATCCCCTTTTGGATGCCGCTCTCGGAACATCCCATATTTCTTGCAGCAATGATTGCAGCCATGGCATTTTGAAGGTTGGGGCTGGTGGCCAGGCTGGTATGGTTAAGATCATATATTTCTTCGTTGCCTGAAGGAGCGGCGCTTCCCGACAAGACAATTTTACGCCCATTTAATGATGCCCCGTTTTCGCCCTGCAGCCGGTCCCCAAAAAAAAAGCGATTGTTTTGATGCCGGTTAATCTTATCAATTTTATTTAATTCCAAGGCCTTTGCCGAAAAATCGTTTTTTCTTTCATGTCGCATTATCTCCGGGTCATCAGCGTTTAATACTGCAAGATCTCCAGGCCCCTGAAAGGCAAATATCCTCAATTTAGAGGCTACATACGCCTCGTACGAATTATACCTGTCCAAATGGTCCGGCGAGATATTTAAGAGTACGGCCACGTTCGGTCTGAACTCACCCGCAATGTCAAGTTGAAAACTGCTGACCTCTGCGACAACCACGTCTGCATCCTGAGGTCCGACAAGATAGTCGGTCAACGGTGTCCCGATATTTCCCCCGACAAATGTTTTTTTCCCGGATGCCTGAAACAGTTCACCAAGAAGTGTGACAACCGTACTCTTGCCGTTTGTGCCGGTCACGGCTACAAGGGGCGTTGTGAGGAAACAGGCCGCAAGCCCCAATTCGCCGATAACCGGAATCCCTTTTTTATACGCCGAATTCAAGGCAGGAATGTCAAGGGGCACGCCCGGACTCACAACAATAAAATCCACGGACGTAAATAATTCTTCAGAATGGCCGCCGGTCTCAAGGGTTTCCACCTTTTTGCCGAGTTTTTCAACTGTATGGCCATAAATACGATCCATGGGAGAAGCATCGGAAACAGAAACCCTTACGTTGATGCTTTTTAAAAAATTAACCGCAGACAGACCGGATTTACCCAGGCCCACGACAAGCGCATGACTCTCAGGCCGAATCAGCTTTCTGGAGAATAATTTTTTTCCCATCCGGTTATTTCAGGGTTCATGGTTCATGGTTCAAGGTTCCGGGTTCCGGGTTCCGGGTTCTGGGTAACAAATCACGGAGCAGAAAACACCTTGCTCGGTAAACGTTCACAGGTGCTGTAACTGCGCGTGATCAGGGCAATCAGCTATAGCCCGTCTATGCTGGTTGCCCTGATCATGCACAGATGCAGTGCCTGTGAACGTTTTACCTTAGTTTGAGTGTGGCAATGGCTACTAGCCCAAGCACAATTGAAATTATCCAGAAACGCACAACCACCTTGGGTTCCGCCCATCCCTTTTTTTCAAAATGGTGATGAAACGGTGCCATCAGAAAAATCCTCTTCCCCCCGCTTATCTTAAAAAATCCGACCTGCAGCATCACGGACAGGGCCTCCATGACAAAAATTCCACCCACTATGGCAAGCAGAATCTCCTGTTTTGTAATGATTGCCACTATTCCAAGGGCCGCGCCCAGGGAAAGGGAACCCACATCTCCCATAAAAATCTGGGCAGGAAACGTGTTAAACCAGAGAAATCCCAGGCTGCTTCCCACAAGCGCCCCGCAGAAAACCGCCACCTCGCCGGCGCCCTGAACAAAAGGGATCTGAAGATAGGAGGCAAGCACCGCGTGACCTGCGAGATAAGAAAAGACAAGATACACGCTGCCTGAAACCACTGTTGGTCCGATTGCAAGTCCGTCCAACCCGTCTGTCAGATTTACAGCATTTGATGATCCCACTACCACCAGTACGGCGAAAAATATATAGAACCGCCCAAGATCCAGGTCCAGACCCTTAAAAAAAGGTACTATCAGGTGACTGTCAAAGTCCTGGTGGCTAAAAAGAAGTAAACCGGCCAATGTTGCGCCAAGTATCTGGAGAAGAAATTTTTCCCTGGCGCTTAAGCCCTTGCTGTTCTTTTTTTTGATCTTTTTGTAATCATCAATCACGCCTACAAACCCGAACCAGAGAGTCATGCCCAGGATTATCCAGACATAGCGGCTGGTCAAATCGACCCAGAGCAGGGTTGAAAAGGTGACTGCGGCCAGGATGAAAACCCCGCCCATGGTCGGGATCCCCTCTTTACTGAGATGGGTCTCGGGACCATCGTCTCTGACCACCTGCCTGATCTGGAAACGCTTTAAAAATCTGATAAAGGCGGGCCCTAAAAACATAACAATGACAAATGCCGTGATGATCGCACCAATGCTCCGGAAAGTGATGTAGCGGAAGACATTGAATCCTCCGAATACTGAATGAAGCGGATATAGAAGGTGATAGAGCATGTCAGTGTTTTTATTTAAGCCTTGTTTTTTAACTCTGAAATAATTGTTTCCATTCGTATGCCGCGAGACCCCTTAACCAGGATCCAGTCACCAGGCAAGAGTTTACGCTTATCTTCCAGTTTGTGAAGATGATTGGACAACTCCCCTTTTGAAGCAAAATTTTTTGCCCGTTTCCGGTCCATGCCGGAATCAATTGCGCCTTGGACCACTGCCTGTCCAAAATCGCCTACCGTCAACAGGTAATCAATTTTATGACCTACCACGGATTCGCCGATCAAACGATGTGCGGATTCGGCTTGATCGCCCAGTTCCAGCATGTCTCCCAGGATTGCCGCGGTTTTTTGTCCATGCCCCAGGGTTTTAAGGGTTTCTATAGCCGCTTCCATGGATGCGGGGTTTGCATTGTAACAGTCGTCTAAAAGCTTCAGCCCGCCTGGAAGATCCTTGACCTGCTGACGTTTGTCAAAAGGTTTAAACAGGGATAGACCTTCACTGATTTCATGAATGTTCATGCCCACGCCTACGGCCATTGCCGCTGCAGCGAGGCAGTTCATGACATTGTGTCTGCCGAGACCTTTTGTTTTTACCCTGGTTCTCTCCCCGTAAATATGAAGCGTGAAGGCCATTCCTTTTTCACCAAGGCTGTACAGATGGGTTGCCCTCACATCCGCCTTCCTGTTCCGGCCGAATGTGATTTTTTCCTGACCGCATGATCGGGCAAGGGAGCGAATCCTCTTGTCATCGATATTAACCACAAGTATTCCCCACGATTTACTTCCTTGAAACAGTTCGCCCTTGGCTTTCGCAACTCCCCGGATATCGCCTAATCCTGTCAGATGGGCGTCCTGGACATTCACAATACACGAGACATCGGGTTCAGCGATCCGGGTCAACCGGGCAATCTCTCCGGGTCGATTCATTCCCATTTCAAGAACGGCAAAGTCATGACAATAACTCACGGAAAGAAGAGAGAGAGGCAGTCCGACCAGATTATTAAAATTACCCATGGTCTTGAGTACCCGGTTTTTCCGGCCGAGTATTGCCGCGGCCATCTCCTTAACCGTGGTTTTTCCGGAACTGCCGGTTACTCCCAAAACCTTGAGCGCATGCATCTGAGAACGGCGATACCCGGCAAGGTCGCCAAGCGCCTTTAAGGTATCTTCCACTAGCACGACCGGAACAGAGCCAGGGATTTCCTGCATCTTTGAGACTATCAGACCCGCTGCGCCCCTTTTCAGGGCCTCATGCACAAAAACATGGCCGTCAAAACGATCACCTGTCAAGGCCAGAAACAAATCGCCGGGCTCAATTTTCCGGCTGTCAGTTGAGATGCTTCTGAAAACCGTTTTAAGGCTGCCGGACAGGACGCGTCCTCCTGTGGCAAGCAGTATCTGCGAAAGATCCCATGCCGGGTTTTGAAATGTTGCAAAACCGTAACCAAAACCGGATGTGATTCGGCTCCTGATCATACCTTCATTCGTGTGATTTCTTACTGATCCTGCAAGCTCCATTCTCCTTCTCCTGTAAATATTCGGCAACACTCCACAGGAAGGCGATCAGGCTGCCCAGCATACCTAAGTATAGCTGATCAGCCTGCTCACCTCCCTGTGAAGCGTTGCCAAACATTTACTTTTTGGTGGTTCTAGCTGTTTTCCGGCATCAAGCCGAATGTTTACATTCTCCTTGCCGGTTACTTTTGAGTTGATTAACCGCCTCAAGACGATCACAGAAAAACTTTTTCCCTTGCCTGGTAATCTGATACTGCTCATGACCTTTACCGCAGATGAGAACGACATCTCCAGACCTTGAATAACGAATTGCCGCTTTGATTGCCTCGCGCCGAGACACGATTACGTCGTAACCGTGAAGCCCCTGCCCTTTTAAAAATAATTCGGCCCGCATACGGCGGATGCCTCCAGTCGCCTTGACGCCCTGTTCGATGTCCGTAAGTATCTTTTCAGGTTCTTCCGACCTGGGATTGTCCGAGGTCAAAAGAACACAGTCGGCCAGCCCGGCAGCCACCTTTCCCATCAGCGGTCTCTTTCCCCTGTCACGATCTCCGCCGCAGCCAAAGACCACGATAAGCCTGTCAGGGCTTAATTTTCTTATAGCGGAAAGAACGTTAAAAAGCGCATCCGGGGTATGGGCATAATCGACAAAGACCTCTACACCACCTTTTGCCTCCACCCGTTCAAGACGACCGGGAATTTTCTTAACACCCTGAAGACCATTTCTAATTTTTTCAATATCAAATCCCAGGGCGATTCCTACCCCGGTCGCGCCCAGCAGGTTCCTTAAATTAAATTCGCCGACCAGAGGCGTTTTCAGATAAAAATCACCATCCGGAGTGGCGATTTCAGCATCAATACCACTTAAATCATACCTGAACCGGACAGGATGCACGATTTTGCCGTTCAGACCGCAGGTCAGGAGATTTCTTTGTGGTGTATCCGCCTTAAATCCATGAGATGAGAGCAGCTCATCTACGAGTTTTTTCCCCCAATCGACATTTCCGTCATCTCCTGTCTCGTTTGAGCCTGTGACGCCTGATTCCGTTACCACGGCCCTGCCGTCTTTCTTGAGATGCTCGCAAAAGAGTTTCTTCTTACCTTTAAAATATGCGGCCATGTTGCCGTGAAAATCGAGATGATCCCTGCTCAGATTGGTAAAAAGGGCCACATCAAAGAGGAGGCCGTGCAACCGTTGCTGAACCAGCGCATGAGAAGAGACCTCCATGATCACGTGTGTCACGCCGTTATCAACCATCTCCCTTAAAATTTTATGCAGAAGCACTGGTTCCGGCGTTGTGAACGGCGCCGGAAGTTCCACGTTATTGTAACGGTAATTTACGGTCCCGATAACTCCGGGGGTTCCTCCTACCTGCCTGACAACCGACTCAACCAGATACGCTGTGGTAGTTTTTCCGTTTGTACCCGTAATGCCGATAAGAATCAATTTGTCCGCCGGATGGCCGAAAAAAACAGTCGCCATTTGGCTGAGCGCCACCCGAGTGTCCGGAACCTCTATTTTTATTGACTTTCCTTCAGTACCTGAGACCTGGAAGCTCTTTTTGACCACTATAGCGGAACAACCGGCATTGACCGCGTTTTCAACAAAACAATGTCCGTCAACAGTGAGCCCTTCTACCGCCACAAAAATTGTTCCCGGCTTGACCTCGCGTGAGTCGGACGTGATTCCTGAAATCTCTATTCCGGCAAGATCGGTTGCAGCCTTGTAATCAAGATTGACCAGAAGTTCAGCCAGGTTCATGTCGGGGGTTCCGGGTTCAGAGGTTCAGGGTTTCGGTCACATTGACGCTCCGGGAGCAAGATGCAGTATACAATCCTTACCATTTAAAACGCTTCCGGCTTTTGGTTCCTGCTCAATAACGCGGCCGAATCCGCGTATCTTTATTTTCAAGCCATACGACTGAAGTTCCTGAAGCGCTTTTCGCAGACTTTTACCGGTCACATCAGGCATACTCTTTTTAATGCTGGTTTGCCATAAATCAGGTCCGGCGTCGGCCCTGTTCTGAAAATCAAGCCACTTACCCGGAGCTTCGGATTCCCCGGACCTGATCAAAGAGGCGCCATTTTCAGAGGGCGTTTGTCCGGCGATTTTCACAATTTTACCGGTGATATCCTGACCCATCTTTCGCATAGGTGACGGATTTCCAAGATTGATGAACGCGTTATCCAACACAAGGACCATAGTAATCACGGGATTTTTTCTCGGGGCCATGCCAAGCATCACGCAATGAAATCTGCCGCTTTCCGGTATGATCTCCTCCTGACCGGCCTCAGGTTCGGGATCAGCGGACTTACTTGACACCTCCTGTTTCAAATCCGCCTGCTGTTCGTCAAGCAGCGGATCATGCGGTTCTGTTACGTCAGGTTCACCAAAGTACTGATCCGCGATTATTGATTCAACAAACAGACCTTCACCTGACCGGGGTTCGCCGACCTTTTCCATCATGGTCAAGACAGTGGCGCTTACCTCCGGGTTGACAGGTGCAATACTATTCTCATGCAGGGTCGTGACAGCCTGTTCGCTTGTCTCCTCATAGACCGCATCAAGAAGATGAGGCGTAATGGCCTTCCCTCCATTCACCAGCCTTGAAAAGGCGGAAAGCAGATGCAGTGCGGTTGTGGACGATGTGTAAGGTTCGGTCTGAAAGTATCCGACCTCACCTGTATCCTCCATGATACTGCTCTGCATCTCAACCGGCAGATCCACACCGCTCTTCCTGTTAAAGCCGATTTGAAAAAGAAACCTGTCCAGGCGCTCTTTATCCATGGAAGTCACTGCCGGCCATCTTGCCTCCGGAGAGATAAAGACTCTATCCCTGATCTGAATCCAGACCTGTTCTTTTTTTGATGACGTTCCAGTGTCATCCTCCGCATCACTGTCGCTACCTTTCAGGACCTTTACAGCGTCTGTTGCCGGACGAAGCTGCCGAATGTAGCAGTCGGCCTCGATGGCGGCCGCAAAATCAAACAGCCCGTTCAGTCCGCCAGGCATAACCGGATCCGTGATGACCCGGTTTTTTAATTCATCCGGCCTATAGTCCCAGAAACGATTGGGATCATAAGAAGGCATACTCACCAGTCCGAGAATGGCCCCGGTTGACGGATTCATTACCATTGCCATGCCCGACGATGCCTTGGTCTTTTTTCGAAGGAGTATGAGGCGCTCCTCAAGCAGATTCTGAATGGTTAAGTCCAGAGTAAGAACAAGATGCCCTCCGGCCTTCCCGACAACACCGGATCCGGCAGTGGTGATATCGAATAAATCCGAATCATCGACCGATTCACCCCGCAGAATATTGTCATAATGAAATTCCGTGCCGGCAAGTCCCTGTTCATCATTCACAAAACCGACTACATGGGATGCTGTTCGATGATTGGGATAATACCTGTACAGTTCCTCAACCACGCTTACGCCGGGCAGATCAAGATCTATTACACCCGCTGCCGTATCGGCCGGGATTCTGCGCCCCAGCCATACAAAATTCCTCTCAGACTTCAGGTCTGAAACAAATTCTTTTTCATCCAGTTTCAAAACACCTGCAAGCCGTGCCGCCGCCTGTTCAGGTTCTTTGATTTCAAGGGGCCGCGCATAAATGGAAGCAAGTTTAAAACTGACGGCCAGTTCCTTGAAATTTCTGTCGTAGATGTTGTATCGTCCGGTGCATTCGCCGCTGCTTTTCCGTAGACTTTCAGCATCCGGTTGGACAGGGGCGTCGGTTAGCTGCTTTTGCTGCTGATCCCGTGCCTGGAAATTTGAAAAAAAGGTTTTACCGGATAAATAAAAAACTATTATCGCGGCCAGAAAAATAGCGCCATAGATGATAATCTTTCGACTTTTCGGCTTCCGACAATCTTTCATCCCTTAGTCTAAGGCGGGTGATACCCGCAACCCAAATTTTTAAAAATTGCTTTGTCCAGTAAATCCGTGTCACCTCGCTTTCAGCTTATGTCAGCGGGGTGCGCCAAAAAATTTCTTGTTTTTTTTGACAGGGTTTCAGGAGTAAGGTACTAAGGATACCTTATCTGTTCATTTGTCGGCTTATACAGCCCGAATTCCCCGGCCGTGACCTCAAAATTTTCCAGCGCCAGCAGATTGCCGCGATGTATCTCCATCTCTTTTTTTACCCCGGAGATTTTATGATGAATCATCCGATTCTGAGTCAACTCGCCCAGACCGCTTCTGATCTGACCTCCAATCCAGTAACTGAATACCATTCCAAGAAACAGTAATCCGATAACCGTTACCCCCGAGACCTTCCAAAACAGTCCATGCAGGTTGGAATCGGTTTTATCCCTGGCAGAGACTTTCTGCCTCTCGCCCATCACAAACGAATATCTGTTTGCATAATCCTGGATCATTTCTCCACTCCAATTACGTAACAGTTGTCGATTTCCGGCAGACCCTTAGTTTTGCGCTTCGGGCTCTGGGGTTTTGTCTTCGTTCTTCTTCCCCTGGCTCCACAGGTTTTGAAGTGAGTACATCCAGGATCGGATTCTGCCTGAAAAAACGCTTAGTTACACGATCTTCAAGAGAATGAAACGCTATAACGGAAATCCTGGCGCCCGGATTCAAGAAAGCCACACTATCTTCAAGTACTGTTACCAGGTTATCCAATTCACGGTTGACCGCTATACGCAGCCCTTGAAAGACCTTGGTTGCCACGTGAATTTTCTTTGGATGAAAACGTTTTGGGATCGCGCCGGCCACAATTTTTACCAACTGATCCGTGGTCAGAATTTTATTTTTTTTACGTTCAGCCGCAATAGAGGCGGCGATCGGCCTGGCCTGACGTTCCCCGCCGAACAGATAGAAGATGTCCGCCAGTTCTTCCTGCGTGGCTGTGTTAATGATATCCGCGGCTGTTTCTATTTTTCGGTCATCCATCCGCATGTCAAGGGGCTCACTTCCTTTAAAACTGAACCCGCGGCCGCTCTGATCAAGCTGGAATGATGAAAGGCCAAGATCCAGAAGCAGTCCGTCAATTCTTTGTATACCGAGTTCAGCCATGGTCTCTTTAAACGATGAGTAGTTCTTTCTGATAAAAGTGACCCTGTTTCCAAATCGTTTCAATCTCTCCCGGGCTATTGCCAGGGCATCCGCATCCCACTCAAAACCGATCACCTTGCCGCCCGGCTTACTGATCTCCAGAATCCTGGAAGTATGTCCTCCCATACCCAGGCAACCGTCTACATATGTGCCGCCGTCCGCCGGTTGCAGAAAATTTACCGCCTCGTCGAGCAGAACCGGCTGATGGATAGGTTCCCTAAAAAAAATGTTAAAGTCCCCATTCAATAATAGCCATGTCAAAACTTTCAAACTCATCCGCGGTGGGTTTTTGTTTTTCTTCCCAGGTGTCTTTGTCCCAGATCTCGAAATATTTCAGTACCCCACTTAAAACCACATCCTTTTTAATGCCGAATAAAGACCTTAGTTTCGGTGAGAGCAGGATGCGGCCCTGCTTGTCGATTGGGCAGGGAGTTACTACGCGAATCATGTGTTCCATCATTCTTTTTTGGCCGGGTTTTTCTCTTATCCTGTTTAAAAGTGTGACCTCAATCTTTTCCCATATCGGCTGAGGATACGCCCTCAGGCAGTTTTCCCATGGCACAACCATCAAGACATCATCAAAATGCCGGCGCAAAACTTCACGAAACCTGGTTGGAACATTCAACCGGCCTTTCCCGTCAAGTGAGTGATCCGAATGACTGCGAAAATGATTTACACGACTGCTGATAGCCACATTATCCATCAAAACTTCCAATTTATTCCTTTTTGGCCCACTTTTCACCACACCATATTTGCTTGTACTGCATCTTTATATTAAAAGCAACAAAAAATAAATACATACAACATCTTATTGTTATAATTGAATATAATTTTTGTAATACCAGATATAGTAGGCCAAGAGACACATAAGGCACAATATATAGTGGTGGGGCAAAGTGGCACCTAAAAAAGATATGCCAAGCATTTTTTTTAATATATTTTTTTAATAAAAACAGTCATTATTCATTTCGGACCAGGAAAAATTTTACTTGACAGCCCAATGAGAATTGAGAATTGAGAAGGGCATGGCGTGAAAGGAAAAACTTGAAACCTGCAACTTGAAATAATATGGCACAGACCACCAGAAAAAAAACGGCTTTAAAACGAAAGGCCGGCAAATCTAAAAAGAAACAGCCGTGGACTCATGTCCATCTGATTGTTTATCTTATGACTATAAGCGGATTACTAACGATCTTTATCGGCGCTATCCTCTTTCTCTTTGTTTCGCTTGACATACCGGACATAAGCTCTCTTGAGAGTTATCGCCCCCCGGTCACATCCCTGATCCTGGATGACCACGGAAACGTAATTGACCGGGTATTCAAGCAAAACCGTTACGTTGTCCCACTTTCCCTGATGCCTGATCTGCTGCCGAACGCCTTTGTTGCGGCGGAAGACGCCAGGTTCTTCCAGCACCGTGGGGTTGACGCATGGTCTATACTGCGGGCCCTGGTTCACAACATCCAATCAGGAAACCGGGCACAGGGAGGCAGCACGATCACGCAGCAGGTAACCCGCTCATTACTTCTCACTCCTGAAAAGACTTACACAAGGAAGGTGAAAGAGGCCATTCTAGCATACCGGATCGACCATGCATTAAACAAAGACGAGATACTCCACATCTATTTGAACCAGATTTATCTAGGCGAGGGATCATACGGTGTGGAAGCGGCGGCACAGACCTATTTTGCCAAACACGTTCAGGATCTGAATCCGTCCGAAATCTCACTTCTGGCAGGCCTTCCGCAGGCGCCAAGCCGCTATTCACCATTCAAACACTACAAATCGGCCAAGAAACGTCAGGCATACGTATTGAATCGAATGGCCGAGGACGGATACATCTCCGCGTCAGCGGCAAGAAAAGCGTACAAGCATGCCTTGTTCTGGGCGCCTGTTTCAGGTTCTCCCACAAACACCGGGTATTTTATCCAACAGGTAAAAAATTATGTTAAGCAAAAATACAATGATAAACGACTGACCACGGACGGCCTGACCATCCACACAACCATTGACCGCTCGCTTCAGAATGCGGCAACCTCATCGATACGCAAAGGGATCGCGCAACTCGTGATCAGGCAGAAGCCCGGGGCGTCGGATTACACGTCCCCCCAGGCAGCGCTTATCGCACTTGAAACCAGGACAGGCAGAATACGGGCAATGGTGGGTGGAATCAATTTCAAGAACAGCCAGTTCAACCGGGCGGTACAGGCAAGACGGCAGCCGGGCTCGGCCTTTAAACCCATTATTTATGCCGCCGCGCTTGCAAAGGGACTGACCCCGGCCACCATTATCGTAGATAAACCGATTCAACTGCAGGGCGCCGGCCCGGGGGAAATATGGGAACCCAGGAACTTCAGCAATAAATTCCACGGCCCCACAACACTTCGAAACGGCCTTGTTTATTCACGAAACATCGTCACGATCAAGATTCTCCAGCAAGTAGGCATCTGCGAGGCAATCAAATTAGCACGGAATCTTGGAATCCGCTCGCCCCTGGCCAAAAATCTCTCACTGGCCCTTGGATCATCCGAACTTTCACTTCTTGAACTGACTTCAGCATATTCTGTTTTTGCAAACCGCGGAGACTACGTGGCTCCGATGTTTATAAAAAGGATCGTGGACCGTGACGGAAATATCCTGGAACATAAGAGACCCGTGTCGAAATCGGTTTTGGACGAGCGCATCGCATTCCAGATTACTCATCTAATGAAACAGGTGATTAAGGAGGGGACAGGGAAAAAGGCCCGCGGTCTTGCCACGCCTTCGGCAGGCAAAACCGGTACCACAGATCTAAACATGGACGCGTGGTTCATAGGTTATACGCCCGGCATTGCCACCGGTGTGTGGGTTGGATATGATCAGAAAATCACGATGGGAAGCAGGGAAACAGGCGGCCGGGCAGCCGCCCCTATCTGGCTTGATTTTATGAAAAAGGCGGAAAAATATTTTCCGGAAGAGGACTTTGAAATTCCTGACGGGATTACATTTATCCCCATAAACAGCGAAACAGGAGAAATCGAAAGCGGAGAAAACGATGAGTTTCCATGGCAGGCGTTTAGAGAGGACAATCTGCCTCTTGAATCGTAATCATTCACAATCGCCCCATGCGGAGTCTCGCAGGTTCCTTAGGGTTTTACTCGGATGTCTTTCCCGGAAGGTCGTTTATGTGGTCCAACATGTGATATATTATTTCATATTCATCGGACAGGATATCAATGAGTTCATCAAGTTTCTCTTTGTCTGGCAGATTAATCCTTATGGCAACCTTTTTCATGCCCTCCTGAGCCTCCTTAAAGTCAGTCCGCACACCAATTATAGATGCATTATTCTTCCGGAGTTTTTTAATCAAACCGGTTACCCATCCGGGTTCATCCTGCAGGTTGAAAACGATCAGGACCGTTTCTTCCCCAATACCCGTACTATGTATAAAACCACGCACAACATCCGTGGAGCTTAACAATCCCACAAGATTACCGGATTCATCCAGCACCGGCACGCCGGAAATTTTATTTTTCAGCATGAGAATGGCAGCCCGTTCCAGAAGGTCGTCTTGATGCAGGGTCAAAGGTCTGTTCGTCATAGCGTCTTTTACTTTCATTTCAGAAAGAAAGTAATAAAATTCATGGATGTCCATTGCAGTCATCTTGGAGGGAGAGGCATCTTTCACATCGCGATCAGAGAGGATTCCAACCAGTTTCCCGCTTCCGAGGACAGGCAGCCTCCGGATACTATTTTCCTTCATTATCCTGGTAGCCCGCATCAGCGAAGTATTTTCATCCACTGTTATCAAATCCTTTGACATCCACTCTTTGATTAACATATCTCACGTTCTCCTTATAATTGCGGTTCAAGGTTCCACGTTCAGGGTTCAGGGGTTAGATGACAGGTCTATTAACTGTTGTTACAAGTCCATCGAAATTCAGTTATATAACATATATAATTTCCGTGCAACATGTTGTAAGTTGGACATGAAAAAATAAAAATTTTTTCATGTCCGGCACCAGTTATATTTTTGTTTTGAGATATAACAATAAATGAGTAAAGGAGATGCCTTCCGGATTTAGGGTTCGCCCAAAAATAACTTCACATTTATTTTTGGGCGAATCCTTAACAATTACGAGATAACAGATACGTATGTTCAACTGTGCCCCTCCATTATCAGACAAGGTTCTTCAGACTATTCTCGACCGTCTGGCCGGCGAGGAATCCTTTGTCTTTCTTGAAACCACCCGTGTGACCAAGGAAAACCACAGATCATTACTCTTTCTGAATCCGGTGGACCGTCTGGTCATTACTGCGTCGGATCCTTCATCCCTTTTTTTCAAACGGGTTGAAACGTATCTTAATCATGGATTCTATCTGGCAGGCTGGGTGGCGTATGAATTCGGCTACCGGCTGGAACCCGTGCTGGACAGGCGGTTCACCCATGATCCTTTGACCGTGCTTGCCGATTTCGGCGTATTTAGAAAACCCCGCATATTCGACATGTTTGATTTGCACAATCTAGCGTGTCCTGAAATGCGACCTGATGCTGATTCCTCTTCCGGACAGAACCTGGAATTTTCCCCTGAACTTTCAGATGAATACCGAGTAGATAATCTGCGCCTGAGCCAGGAAAAACATGATTATTTAAAAAAAATCCAAACGATTAAATCCTATATCACAGCCGGAGACACGTACCAGGTCAATTACACGCTCAAACTTTTATTTGATTTTTTTGGATCACACAATGCCTTTTATAAAACGCTCCGCAGAAATCAGAATGTATCTTACGGAGCATACATAAAATCTCTGAATCGCAGGATCATGTCGTTTTCACCTGAGTTGTTTTTCAATCGACATGGTTCCACCTGCACAGCCAGGCCGATGAAAGGAACTCTCCACAGGGGCCTCACTCCGGATGAGGACCAAAAACTCACTTTAGAGCTGAAAAATGATCTCAAGAACCGCAGCGAAAACGTGATGATAGTGGACCTGTTGCGCAATGACCTGGGACGTCTGTGTGAGGCGGGTTCGGTTTCAGTCAGATCCCTCTTTGACGTAGAGACTTATGAGACCCTGCACCAGATGACCTCCACAATCGTGGGAAAATTCAGGCCGGGTGTTTCGCTTAAGGAGATGTTCTCCGCCCTTTTTCCGTGCGGATCCGTAACAGGCGCTCCCAAAATCCGGACCATGGAGATAATCCGCGAACTTGAATTGCAAGAACGCGGCGTCTACACCGGAGGAATCGGATACATTGCACCGTCAGGTGACGCTTTATTCAATGTCCCGATCCGGACAGTGGTAATTGAAGACGGACGAGGGGAAATGGGTATCGGTTCGGGTATTGTCCACGATTCCGACCCTGAGAGTGAATGGGAAGAATGCAGGCTCAAGGCCAGATTTCTGGATACTCCCCTGCCTGATTTTCAGTTGATTGAGACTATGTTATGGCAGCCGGATGAAGGTTACCTGCTTCTGGACCTGCATATTGAAAGGTTGATCGGGTCGGCCCGTCATTTGGGTTTCCCTGCGGATCCGGTAAAAATAGTTGAACGGCTTGAGTTTTTCTCCCGCCGCTTTTTTGTCGAGCACAGGGATTTAAGTAGTAGAGAGATGGGGCAAAGGGTAAGACTTTTACTTCACAAGGACGGCAGAATAGACTTGACTTCAGCCACGTGTCCTTTGCCGGACCTGAATTTCCCTCCGGATAACCGCTCATTACAGGAGAGTCTGCCCAAGGTCGCTTTTTCAAAAAAAACAACTGACTCGAACTTCATGTTCCTGTATCATAAAACCACTATTCGGGAAATTTATAATAAAGAAAGAGAAAAGGCCGTGGATCAAGGTTTTTATGACGTCCTGTTTCTGAATCAAAGAGGCGAGGTGACAGAGGGGAGTATCACAAATGTCTTTATCAGGCGCAAAGATCTGTTCATCACGCCGCCCCTGAAGTGCGGTCTGCTTAACGGCACATTGAGAAAATTTCTTCTGGGGAAATACCCGGCCGTAACAAAAGAGGCTGTGCTCTATCCGGATGATCTAAAAAACGCGGATGGAGTATATCTGACAAATTCAGTAAGGGGCATGCAGCAGGTCGAGATAGGGGTTGGTTTTAATTTCGGCCATCTCAGGATATGAGTATTGAGTATAAAGTGACCCCCCTTACTCACTCCATTTGTTGCGTTGCGCGACCTTTGACATGATTCGTTGCAAATTTCGTGGCATGGCGAGCCTGGGCACTGGTTCAGTTTAATTGGGGGATATAAGTATCTGATATTATTAGCATAACTTTTTTATTACTTGCAAAACGTTATTCTGAAAGCTTATCAAACTACACTCATAATTCCTTGAAATTGCACCCT
>JAYEGR010000150.1:0-20830 GCA_034659175.1 Thermodesulfobacteriota bacterium
AAATATGCAGACCCCAAATATGCACATTGACATTTTTTTTTGCCGGGTATAATATACCAACTATGAAAGCGAAATTGATTTATCATGTGAAGGAGATCACTCTAAATGGTGATATTCTTGAAATCAAGATCTGGCAGATTCCAAAATCAAAGGATAAACCGCACGGCTTCAAATATTCTTTCGCCTATATTCGCAGAGGCAAGAGGCTTTTCGGGTATGATAACGCGGAAAGAAAGGGAGATCACAAGCATGTTGGAAATCGAGAGATACCGTATCAATTCAAGAGTGTGGATCAACTTTTTGCAGATTTTCACCGGGACATAATAAATCTACGGGAGAAGGAATATGAAAGTAAAAAACATAAAAATCAGCATTAAAACTACTGAAGTATTTCTTGAAGAAGCTAAATCCACTATGAAAAAGATCGCAGCAGGCGAGAAAGTTTCCATGAAAAAAGGCCTTTATTTTGAAAACCTAAAGGCCATGAGAAATGCTTTGACCCCTAAGCGTTTGGAACTGCTCCACGCTATAAAAGAAAACCATCCCCAGTCCGTTTATCAACTATCCGGATTGATGAACCGAGATCTTAAAAATGTTACTCAGGATTTAACATTTTTAGAAAGGTTGGACCTGGTTGAATTAAAAAAGAGCAAAGATACAAAAAGCAAAACTACTCCATCGGTTGAATACGATAAAATTCTGGTTGAAATTGCTGTATAAAATTGTCATTAGCAGGTGCAATACAAAAAAGTTTCGCTGATTCGCATAGGATGAACCATCGTCATTCCGGCATGTAGTTAGCTGGAATCCAGGAATTGGCTGTGTTCTGGATTCCGGCTAACTAGTGCCTGAACGGAAACTATAACCTATCGTTTTAACGACATATTATTATCGTTTTTCAAAACGAAGATTTTGGCTTTTTGTGAAGACTTGACAACTTTTATGTGAAATCCGGCTCAAATAGCCCAATTTTTAAAAATCTTCATTTTAGAAATTCCTGATTACTAAACTTTTTAGGGCGCATAAAATCTCGCACTTCATTGAGTGGCCTCTTTTCCTTTATGCTTCACACTTTTTTCATTCTCCCATAAGGTAGTATTTTTTGGGATGGTTTTAACTTCGGCCGTCCAAAAATGCCGGTTTTGGGTTTTATTTTTTGCCTACTTTTTGGACCCGACAATATCGATCATAATACTTACTGTGACTGGTTTTAGAGCAAAAAAACGGGCACAAAAGCGGTCAAGGGAAATTGGCCAATTTAGACGCCCTAGTTTTAACTTCGGCCATTTCAATAATCGTAGGTTGTGGTTGATTCGACTTTTTTGTTGGGTTTTGTCCCTCAACCCAACCTACGCTAGAATTTCAGACATTTCGATAGTAAATATTCGGCAGCACTCCACAGGAAGGCGATCAGGCTGCCCAGCATACCTAAGTATAGCTGATCAGCCTGCTCACCTCCCTGTGAAGCGCTGCCAAACATTTACTTTTTTGGTGTTTCTAACTATTTTCCGGCATCAAGTCGAATATTTACTTTCGATATTCTTGAGAATAATGCGAAACCCAACAAGTGGCCGAAATTAAAACCAACCCTAAAATTCGAACCCGACATTATTAAAATGAACTACAACATTTCTCAGTCATTTACAGATGTGGCCGGCCGGTTTCCGGGCCGTATGGCAATAATCTGCAGATCCGGAAACGGGTATAAACGGTGGACTTTTAAAGACCTTGACTGCGCTGCCGCTGCATATGCCCACGGACTTGCGGCCCAGGGCATCTCTCGCGGAGACAGGGTGATGTTGATGGTAAAGCCGTCAATGGAGTTTGTCTGCCTGACATTTTCCCTGTTTATGATAGGCGCCGTGGTGATTCTGATAGATCCGGGCATGGGATACAGAAATCTCTTGAAATGTATAGGGTCGGTAAAACCTCAAGTCCTGGTCGGAATTCAAAAGGCCCAGATATTTAAACGACTTTTCAAAAAGCCCTTTCAAACGGTTGAAACGGACATCTGCGTGGGCGTTGGTTTTGGTCTGCTCGGAAAATCGCTGAAAAGGATTGCTGATTTTAAAAAAGGGGCCTTTAGCCCGGCTGTAATGAATCAGGAAGACACGGCTGCAATCATTTTTACAACCGGGAGTACGGGGCCGCCAAAAGGTGTTCAGTATCAGCACGGCATATTCAGGGCTCAACTCGATTTGATCAGAGATTATTACGGGATAACACCGGAAGATATCGATCAGCCCGCATTCCCGCTTTTTGCTTTGTTTTCCACAGCCCTTGGCGCCTGCGCCGTGATCCCGGATATGAACCCGGCCCATCCCGCCAGGGTCGATCCT
This sequence comes from Thermodesulfobacteriota bacterium, assembly GCA_034659175.1. Classification (GTDB taxonomy): domain Bacteria; phylum Desulfobacterota; class Desulfobulbia; order Desulfobulbales; family DAOVYS01; genus DAOVYS01. The sequence continues at coordinate 2,340 of JAYEGR010000150.1, forward strand.
GCCGGGTTCGTGCGCACAATCCTTGATAACAACGTGACTTATTCGTTTGGTTCCCCCGCCATATGGAATGTTGTGAGTCGATACTGTTTGGATAAGGGAATCACCCTGCCGTCCATAAAAAAGATACTCATGGCAGGCGCCCCTGTGCCGTGGGATCTGATAAAGCGGGTCAAGTCAATCATGGGGCATGATTCTGAAATTCACACCCCTTACGGAGCCACGGAGAGCCTGCCCGTCTCATCCATGATGGGTTCTGAAATCCTAAATGAAACCTGGGAAAAGACACGCACCGGTCATGGAACATGTGTCGGCAGACCGCTCCCCGGAATTGAGATCAAGATAATTTCTATTTCCGATGATCCGCTGGAAAGCTGGGACAAGGTACAGGTACTGCCTGTCGGCGAGATTGGGGAGATAGTGGTAAGAGGGGACGTTGTTACACGGGCTTATTACAACAATGATCGGGAAAACCGCATGGCCAAGATCAGGGATGGTGAGATTCAGTGGCACAGGATCGGTGATCTGGGTTATCTGGATGATCAGGGCAGGCTCTGGTTCTGCGGTCGAAAGGCTCATCGCGTAATTACAACTTACGGGACATTGTTCACAATTCCCTGCGAGGCGATCTTTAATGAACATCCATTAGTATTCCGATCCGCGCTTGTCGGTGTGAGGTTGGGTCCGGGTCGGAGATCCGGACCCGCGACTCCGGTCTTGATAGTAGAGCCTTATGAAAAGGTAACTGATCCTGACAGGCTGTTCTCCGAATTGCGAGACATGGCAAACAGCAATTCCATTACCGAATCCATTAATCACTTCCTGATCATTCCGGCAATGCCCGTGGACATCAGGCATAATGCCAAGATTTTTAGAGAAAAGCTCGCAGTCTGGGCTGCTGAAAGGCTGTAAATATTTATCAGCACTCCATCAGGAAGGCGATCAGGCTGCTCATTTCCCTGTGAAGCGCTGACAAACATTTACTTTTTTGGTGGTTCCAGCTATTTTCCGGCATCAAGCCGAATATTTACGTAGGATATTAGTAAAATCAAATGTTATCGATTACTAGACTGGTGCCGGCGTTTTCTTTCTCTGACGCGCAGTTTGCCGTATTCCTTGAGTTTCCGGAACTGGTCAAGGCTCAATACCTCTCGGACTTTGATGAGGTGTTTCATCCTTTCCGTTTCCAAATCCCTTTTTGCGTCAAGTACCCTTATTAGTTTCTCATTTGCCTCATGTTCCGAGAATTCGGAATCCAGGGCATCCTCAAAGAGAATCATTGTCTTTTTTTGCTCTGCGCGTAGATCTATGAGGCTTAGTCTTTGTCCTTTGTATAATGTTTCAAGCTCGTTTTTCTGTTCTTTGGTCAGGGATATTTTTTCTGAGATTTCATTGTTTCGCCACCATTGACTCTCTATTTGAGAATATCGCTTGGCTCCGGTCCGACCCTGACCGTCTCCGATTCCGCCCCCCGCAACGCCTCTGCGGAAGGCGGAGGCCTCTATTGCAAAGACCGACAATATCAAAATGATAAGACCTGATAATATGATTTTTTCTGTTTTCATGATACACCTCCGTTTATAGGATTAAGAATGGAAAGGACCTCTTCAAGTCCTTCAGTATCAGTATGGTTCAGATCGTTTCCAGCTACAAGAGTAAGCCATACCGGTTCTTCATAAATGGATTCAGGAAGCAGTTCATCCGCAAGCTGGAAAATGGAAAAATCCTCTGAAACCGCAACTTGTTGCACAGTCTGAGTGGCGGCTGTTGTATAGGTTTCCGGCGTCTCCGGCCTCCGGGATGGAATGGTCAGCGTCAGAATCAGAACAAAAAGCATGGAAAGCGCCGCGGTCGCCAGGATCGGGCTGAAAATGGTCCGCCTGCTGCTTTTTTGCTCAATTTTGTCCCATACAGCGGTCTGAATCCGTCGCCATTTTTCAGAAGTAAGTTCAAGAGAATCCCGTTCCGCTTTGATCGAGTCATTCCAGTCCGTCACAATCTGTAAACATTCAGGGCATTTCTCAATGTGCAGCCTCACATCCGTGTCCACACCATCAGGATCAACAAGAAATGCAGTGATCCGGTCTTTGTCCGGATGTTTTGTTTTTTCATTATTCATTTTCAGTACCCCTCCAAGGCGAAAACCATAAACCTTTGAATCCCTGAACCTTTGAACCCCTTGAACCCTTTCAACCTGCCATCTGCTTCCCTGCCTTTTTTACTGCTCGGTAGAGATGGGTTTTGACCGTGTTGATATTCATGTCAAGCATATCGGATATCTGTTTGAGTGAAAAGCCGTCCATAAAGCGGAGGAGAAATGTTTCTTTTTCAAGGCGCGGCATTCGATTGACCTCGGAAAGAATTTGATTTTTTCGTTCACTGGCCATGAGTATCTCCTCCGGATTATCGGCCATGGAACCATCATGGTCATGTGTACGGCTTTCTTGTGCTTCGATGTTTCTATTTTCCTTAATTTTTTTGAAAATTCGCCACCATGGCCGTTTGTAATAATCTGCAATCGAATTCCTTGCTATTTTGTATATCCAGGTCCTGACATGGGCATCCCCGCGAAATTTGTCCATGCCCTGATAGATTTTAAGCAATACATCCTGCATGATATCTTGAGCATCCTCAGTCGAATTAACCCGTGTCCTGATCATCAGGAAAATGTCCTGTTTATGTTCATTGATAAATGTTCCGAATTTTTCATGGTCCATTACGATAACCGTAATTTGTCAGGTTCAGGGGGTCAGAGGTTCAGGGTTAATCGCTTTACGATTTTCTTTGACCCCATGAACCTGAATCTGATAACTTTTACTTATGTAGGCGGAGAGTTATTAAAAAAAGTTTACTTTACAAATTACGAAACAACAAAATAAAAAAACCTGTCAAAAAGCAGACCCTGTTTCTGTTTTAATCGTAATTCTCAGGGAAAAGAAGTAAAATTAAGACCTGATTTGAATTGGATGTAACCCTTGAACCCAGAACCCAGAACCCTTTTTTATGAAAAGAGCTGTTGTTACAGGTGGAGGAGGATTTCTCGGACTTGCCGTTGTGCGTCTGCTGGTTTCGGCAGGTGTAGAGACCTGTGTAGTTTGCCGCGGCAGGTATCAGGAACTTGAAAGATTAGGCGTTGACCATTTTCAGGGTGATATCCGGGATAAAATTTTTCTGGACAAGGCATTTAAAGGGGCTGACACAGTGTTTCATGTGGCTGCCAAGGCCGGAATATGGGGGGACTGGGATGATTATCACTCAATCAACGTCATTGGTACCGGGAATGTAATTTCCTCATGCAGGCGCAATCAAGTCAGATCCCTTGTTTACACCAGCACGCCAAGTGTGGTTTTTGACAGGCGCGACATAGAAGGGGGTGACGAGCGTCTTCCCTATGCCACACGGTTTCTGTGTCATTACGCGCACACAAAGGCCATTGCCGAGAAGAGCGTACTGGCTGCGAATTCGGATCAATTAAGAACAACAGCATTGCGTCCTCATCTGGTTTGGGGGCCCGGGGACACGAATCTGATCCCGCGTCTCCTGCAGCGGGCCCAAAGCGGATTATTAAAGCAGGTGGGGGACGGCAGGAATCGAGTAGACATTTCATATATCGACAACGTGGCAACCGCGCACATTCTTGCAGCGGAAAATTTGAACAGCAAAGGCACGGCAGCAGGGAAACCCTACTTTATTTCACAGGGTGAGCCGGTAAATCTCTGGGACTGGATAAACGGGCTGCTTCACAGGCTTGACCTTCCCGAGATCCGGAACAAGGTTTCGTTCCGCATGGCAAATATGGCGGGAATGGCCTTGGAGAAATTCTATTTGATAACCGGTTCCAATTCAGAGCCGGTTATGACGCGATTTTTGGCCGAGCAGTTTGCAAAGTCTCACTGGTTTTCAATTGAGAATGCATCAAGAGATTTCGGATATTTCCCCGCTGTTTCGACTTCAGAAGGAGTTGACAGACTCGTTGACTGGGTGAGATCATCCGGAATTTAAAAAAAATAGCTGGGTTTTCGAAAAAGAATTTTTGACAACTTGTCAGTTATCGCAGTGCCAACCGAAATAAAGGATATCAAAACATATATATTTTTTTGTAAGGTTTGCAAATTTTTTGTATTTTATTTAGTATCTGAATGAAAATCGCATATTTATGACCTGTTCCTAACAGTTAACAGCTAACAATGAATCAGGTTTGTCGGCAATATGATTAAATGCATCATGACAGTGGATGATTCTCCTACCATTCGGTCATCTATATCCTTTTGCCTTAAAAATGCAGGATACGATGTGATCAATGCCGTGGACGGGCAGGATGCCACGGAAAAGCTCAAACAGATTCGGGTCGAAGGACGGAGTCTCTCACTGATAATTACAGATATCAACATGCCGCAAATGGACGGCATCACTTTTATAAAAAATGTCAAGAAAAGTGATTTTCGTTTTATCCCGATTATTGTTTTGACGACTGAGGGAGATATCGAGATGATTGAAAAAGGGAAGGATGCCGGCGCAGCAGGCTGGCTGGTTAAACCGTTTCAGCCCGAGCAGTTGCTGTGGGCTGTCAAGAGGCTTATTTGGCTGAAATAAATGAACCAACAGGACGAGATCACCAAAATTTTCCAGGCTGAGGCGGAAGATCTGCTTAAATCTGCGGAGGCCTGTCTCCTGCGCCTTGAGGAAGAACCTGTTGTCGGGCCTGATGTGGAAGAGTTGTTCCGGGATTTCCATACCTTGAAGAGCAGTTTCGCGGTGGTGGGATTTGACGAGGCCTCCCAGTACATTCACATGATTGAGAATCTGTTGGATCGTGTCAGGAGTAATAAAATTCCGGTCACCAACACACTTGTTTCCCTTCTTCTTGAAAATGTCGATTTTATCCACAAAATGCTTAATCAAGGGCTCAGCGGCGCGCCCGTGGCCTCGTCTGCGGATTTAGAGGCGGGCAAGGCCGAAATTGACCGGTTCCTCGCCGGAAAACCGGTCTTAAGGGAAGAAAAAAGCGGTTCAAAGGATGCAACGGCCGGCAAGGCTGCTTCCCCGGAGAAATCGGTCTTTTTTTACAGTATAGGGATCCGTTTTAAAGGAGATCTCTTTTTTTCAGGTCAGGATCCCATACTGCTGCTTATGAACCTCACGGAATTAGGTGAATGTCTGGGTGTTACGGCAGATTTGTCCGAACTGCCGTCATACGACGAGATGGTTATTTTCGAGATGTACATTTCGTGGAATGTGACACTGAAAACAACCGTGCCGGCCCGTGTGATTGAAGATGTTTTCATGTTTGTTAAGGATGATAACGATATTTCGATAAATGAAATTGCTGATCCTGTCGAAAATTCGGTTAATATGGGAGATCCTGAAACTCCTATTGGAGAAGTCCTTGTCAAAGCGGGCGGAATTACCAACGAGGAATTAAAAGATGCATTAAGCCGGCAGAAAATGGTCGGTGAGATCCTTATCGAACAAGGAAAGATCGGCAAGGATGTATTTGAACGAGTGGTATCCAGGCAGAAGGCGACACGTGATGCCTACCGAAAGACCACTATCAGGGTTGATGTGGAAAAGATTGACTACCTTGTCAATCTGGCGGAAGAGATAGGGATCGCTATTCCTCGCATGCAGAGTCTGTTTTCAAGAGACGTGGATGCCTATCGTGGAGAAATTGAACAGGAACTTGAAAATTTGATCAAAATAAATCAGGATTTCCAGGAGCGGATTGCAAGCGTTAGGATGTTTCCCCTTGAAGGAACCTTCAGACGGTTCCAGAGGGTTGCAAGGGATACGGCCCACAAAGAGGGGAAAAAGATAAAGGTGCGTCTTTCCGGCGTAGGCACGGAAATGGATAAAGAGGTCATTGAGGCGGTTACTGATCCGTTGAAACATATAGTCAGAAACTGTGTGGGCCATGGGATAGAAAAACCGGAAGAGCGCAAGGCAGCCGGAAAACCGGAAGAAGGTGTAATTGAGTTCAGGGCATACCGGAAGGCCGGAAAGATTTTAATTGAGATCAGAGATGACGGCCGTGGGCTGGATGTTGATGAGATTTACAAAAAGGCGTTGGATAGGGGGATTGTACGGCCCGGTGAGGTTGTTGACAATAATAAGATTCTTGATTTTTTATGCCGTCCGGGCTTCTCAACCACCACGGAGGTAACATCGCTTTCAGGGAGAGGAGTCGGGATGGATGTTGTCAAAACCGAGGTCGAACGGCTTGGCGGATCTCTTTCCATAGAGACCGCGAAGGGCATGGGTACCGCGTTTACGATGGCAATCCCTCTGACATTTGCCCTTACCCAGGTTTTGCACGTACGTGTTAACGATATTTCGTATCTTGTCCCTTTGCTCGAAGTGAGCGGCACAACGGGTTTTGACGCAACTTGCTTAAAGACCTTTGTACCGGATGAAAAGGTCTATCGTTTCAGGGGAGAATATCTACCTGTTATTGATCTGTCTCGTATCTTTGGAATGTCCGGCGTAAAAAGTGAATTAAAAGAATCATCTCTTATCTTTTTTGATACCGGCCATAAACGATATGCTGTAGTTGTTGATGAGATTCTGGAACCTTACCAGGTAGTTGTCAAAAGCCTGGAATCCAATTATCGCAGTGTTAAGGGAATTACAGGCGCAACCATTATGGGGGACGGTTCGGTTGCCCTTGTGATTGATCTTTTAAGTCTTGAGGAGATTTTTTTCAAAGATACTAATATGAATCCGACCACCAATTCTAGGAGTGAGATATGAGGTTCGAAAACATGATTTTTTCAGGCTTAATTCTGCTGATTCTTTTTGCCGCAACCGCGGAGGCGCAGGATCAGTCAATTAATAAATATATAGGCTTGGATGTATGTAAATCATGCCACCAGACCCAGTATGAGAGATATCAAAAATATGCCAGGAAGAGCAAATCATTTCAAAGCGTGCAGAAAATGAAAAAAGGGCTGACTCCTGATGAAATAGAGGGCTGCTATCACTGCCATACAACAGGATACGGTGAACCCGGCGGATTTGTGAGCTTAGAGCAGACACCGGAGTTGAAAAATGCCGGATGCGAAGTCTGTCACGGACCCGGCATGCGGCATGTTGAGGAAGAAGGAAACCCTGATCTGATTGTAAGAGAGGTCAAGCTGGATATCTGTGAGAAATGTCACACCGAGGACCGCGTGCAGTCCTTTCACTATAAGCCGATAATTTATGCGGGTTCTCACTGAGTCGGGGGCGACTGATGAATATAATGAAATCTCTTTGGAAGAAGTCCAGCTTACGTACCAAATTTTTGGTCTTGACAATTATGGTTATGGGCCTTTTTTCAGGCTACAGTCTTTATCAGAACCTTATGTTCAACAAGAAAACCGCCATGGCCCAGGCCGCCGAGTCCTCGGATCGTCTGCTTGAAAGCACATACAGCGCCATGAAATTTCCAATGTCCGTGGCGGACGAGGTAACCGTGGAGGAGATGCTGAAAGGCATTGATGAGCATATGAAAGGCGTGGAGGTTTTTATTTCCGATTTTAAGGCAAACGTTATTTATGCCTCGATCGAGTCAAACAAGGACAGGAATATGGAGGAGTTTCTGTTTGAAAAAAAGTCGCGTCAGGCGCTTGCCAAGGCGCTTGCAACCGGCAGGAGACCTGACGCCTCGTACAGAGACAATAACGGCGATGATCCGTTTCTTGTGACAATCCTGCCTATCCTTAACGAGGCATCATGTTACCACTGCCACGGTTCCACTAAAAAAGTGCTTGGCGCCATGGTTATAAAGCATTCGGTAAAAGACGTGCTTATATCCATCCGGGACACGGGCAGGAGGCTTATTACTCAAAACATAATCATGCTTATCGGGTTGATTATATTTATCAACTTTTTGTTTTCACGTCTGGTAAGCAGGAGAATCCAGATTTTAACAAACAAGACGGATCAGGTCATTGCAGGCGACGTGGATGTTGAAGTGTCTGATCACGGGTACGAGGATTCCATTGGACGTCTGAACAGCAACTTTAATGAAATGATTCAAAGCATCCGTGACCGGATGGAGTACGCCGTCAGTTTGAAACTGGGTATTTCAGAGCCTTTTTTTACGGTGGATACGGAAATGAGGGTGACCTTTATCAATGACGCTGCATGCCGGCTCTGCGGGAGGAGCAGGGATGAATGTCTGGGTATGTTCTGTTACGACCTGTTCCAGAGCAAAGGGTGTGTTGATTGTTCTTTGAAAATTGCGCTTTCCGAGGGTAAATCCACTATTGGGAAGCGGACCATGATCAGGGATGCTCAGGGCCGTGAAATACCGGTAATGTCGAGTTACGCCGCGCTCAAGGATTCCAGAGGCAATGTCCTCGGGGCTTTCGAGATTATCAGAGACTTGACTGCTGAGGTAAGGTCCGAGAAAATGCTTAAAGATGCCTATGTAAAAGAGGAAGAGGCGAATACCGTGATGCAGGAGCAGGCCAGGGAGCTTTCCGCGGTACTGGAAAGAGTGAGCCAGGGTGATTTTACCAGAAGGGCATCAGCTTCAGGCAAGAATGACATTATGGATCTTTTAACAGACGGTCTTAACGAGACACTGGACAAGGTAGTTTCGCTGATATCAAATGTTAAGAAAAATACCGTTCCTGTAACAAAGGGAGTAATGCAGATATCCAATGCAAATCAGAATCTTTCCGAACGGACCCAGCAGCAGGCCGCGGCCATGGAAGAGATAAGCAGCACTATTCTTGAGCTTGTTCAAAACACCTCGGAAAACCTTGAGACTACACGTCATGCGGATTCTATGTCCAAGGAAGCTGTTTCAACGGCCAGGGACGGCGGAGATATGGTGCGGAAGACGGCTCAGGCAATGGTAGAGATGTCGGATGCAAGTCAGAAGATCGTCGAGATGATGGAACTTATTAACGAGATCACATTTCAAACGAATCTGCTCTCTATAAACGCGGCGGTTGAGGCGGCGCGAGCCGGTGAGCAGGGCCGGGGCTTTGCAGTGGTTGCAAACGAGGTAAGGAGCCTTTCAAAGAGGAGTTCCGCCTCAGCCAAAAACATTCAGACCCTGGTCAAAGAGATTATGGGCACTGTTACCAAGGCCGGGAAATGGGTTGATGAACTGCAGGATAGTTTTGAAAGAATCATGACAACATCAGGCGAGGTGTCAAGGGCCCTTGGCGAGGTGTCTGTCAAGAGCGATGAAAGCGCCACGGGTATTGACCATATTAATAAAGGGACCCAGGAAATCTGTGAGGTAAATGAAAAGAACGCCAGTTTCGTGGATGAAATTGCTCAGGAAACCCAGAAATTACGTGCAAACACGGAATATCTCCAGGAGATTACAGAGGTGTTTATACTTGGTGATCAGGATGTTTTCCATGAAAATACGGCAAAGATGGAAAATTTCAATCTGCCTGAACAGACGGATTATCAGTTTAAAAAAATGCTGTCCAGTCCGAGAAAGGATCTGATAGGCAAGACACCTGTGATCGACTTAGAGGATGATTTGTTGAAAAATGAGTTTGAAGAAGGGTTTGAGGAATTTTAATGAACGAAAATCAGTACGTTGTTTTTGCTCTTAACGAGCAGACATACGGGATTGAAATAAACAAGATCAAGGAGGTCTTGAGCTATCGGAAGATCACGCCGATACCGCATGTGAAGGAGTTTGTAAAAGGTATCATTAATTTGCGCGGGATTATACTCCCGGTTTTTGACTTAAGGGAGAAATTTCGTCTTCCTTCAGTGGAATATACGATGTTTCACGTAATTATTGTTGTGGAACTTTCGGGCAGGACAATGGGAGTCATTGTGGATGAGATCACGGATGTGCTAAAGATCCACCAGGAGGATTTCCAAACAACTGAATATCTGCCGTCCGGCCTTTGCAAAGAATTCCTGAAAGGTGTGGGCAAAAAAGGAGATAACATGATGATTATCCTCCTGGACATGGACCGCCTGTTGAGTCCAGAGGAACTTGAAGTTATGGACGCCTCCGATTAAATAACCCCCTGAACCCGGAACCTCTGAACCCGGAACCCGAAAAACCTATGAAACGTTTTTATAGCCGCAAACTTAAAAAAACAGTTGTCATGCTTCGTGCAGGGGAATATTGCGTGTCCATAAAAGGAAAGGTTTTGTACACTATTCTCGGGTCCTGCATAGCTACCTGCATTTATGACAAGGAGAAAAAAATCGGCGGCATGAATCATTTCCTTCTTCCGGGCCGGCTTCATCCTGATGAGTTGTTGACCTCGAATATGGGGCGTTACGGAATGTATGCCATGGAACTTCTTGTCGGCGAGTTGTTAAAAAAGGGGGCAAGCAGGAGTAATCTCGCGGCCAAGATCTTTGGTGGAGGAAATGTCCTTAATTTTGATGAAGGCAATGTTTCTGTTACGTCATCAAATATCAATTTTGCCAGGAAATATCTAAAGCTTGAGAAAATTCCCGTTGAAAACGAGGACGTGGGAGGGAGGGCCGGCAGAAAGATCATTTTTTTTTCCGATTCCGCCAGGGTTTTTGTCAAGAGTTTTGAGGTCTCTAGTGATCCGCATGCCCTTGATGAAGAGAAGAGTTACAAGGACCGGGTATTTTCAAGCAGGAGAGCTAAGTCCACCGCCATTGTTTTTTAGTACCTTAGTGGTAATTTTCTTGTTTTTTGTGGCAAAAAATCAAAAAGGTGAAATATTTTTAAATAGTTACACGCAGCTGTTAAGGTACTTATACCCCTCAGAGGGGGTACTGAAAATAGTCCAGGACCTTTAAAAATTTCCAGTTTATCTGGGTTAGTTGGAAATGAAATCATTACAAGTGCTGATAATAGAAGATTCTCCGGTAGTGCAGAAATTACTTTCCGACGTACTTTCCGCAGAGCCTGGTATTGAAATCCTTGGTGTCGCCTCTGATCCCATTGAGGCCAGGGACATTATTCTTAAAAATAAACCGGACGTTATCACGCTGGATATTGAAATGCCGAGGATGGATGGAATTACATTCTTGAAGCGTCTTATGAATTACGATCAGATTCCGGTGGTCATGATAAGTTCCTTTACCAAGTCAAACAGCATTCAGACCATTCGAGCCATGGAGGCAGGCGCATTCGATTTTGTTACAAAACCTGAGGCCGGCAGTGGGTGGGGCAGAGACCTGTGGAATGAAATCATCACAAAAGTCAGGGCCGCAGCCAATTTACGCATACAGAGATATTTCCCGGTGTGTCGTCCTTTAGAATCATTTAAATTCGAGAATCTAGAGCATTCAAGGCTCATTGTCATCGGAGCATCTACAGGCGGGATCAGGGTGGTTGGGAAAATTCTCAGCGGGATTAATTTTACAACAAAAGGAATTCTCGTGATGGTTCATCTTCCGCACCGTTATGCCGCCTCATTTGCTCAACGCTTGAACGACGATCTTCCAATGGTAGTGAAAGAGGCATCTGATATGGATGAAGTGGAACCCGGAGTAGCGCTGGTTGCACCCGGCGGCGGGAAAAATATGCGCGTTGTCCGGAACGGGGCCGGTTACATGATCAGGCTTGATAAGGTGTCGAATCCGCCTCGCCGAAACGCTTCTATTGATGTTTTATTTCATTCTGTTGCTGAAAATGTCGGCAAAGAATCTATAGGGGTCATTCTAACCGGAATGGGAAGCGACGGCGCCGAGGGGCTGGCTGCCATGAAAAAGTCGGGCGCTTACACAATCGCTCAGAATAAAGAGTCCTGCCTGGTTTTTGGAATGCCTAACTCAGCAATCAAACTGAATGCAGTGAATAGAGTTCTTTCGCCTGAAAGGATACCCCATGTTATTCGGGCACGTTCAACATTTCAAAAAGGGATGAAACATGGCCACAATCCTGGTAATTGATGATAGTAAATTGATGGCCCATGTGGCAAAGAGTTACCTGGAGACACGTGGCCATGAGGTGCTTTTGGCCTCGGATGGAAAGTCGGGACTTGATATAACTTTATCACGCAACCCGGACCTGATTCTCCTGGACCTGATCATGCCGGGGATGGATGGTTATCATGTATGTGAGCAAATCAAAAAAAACAAGGCAACTGCCGATATTCCCGTAATAATCGTCACTTCCAAGGCAGATCCCGCAGACAAGGTTCGGGGACTTGAAATCGGAGCATCCGATTACATCGGAAAGCCGTTTGATGAAGGTGAGCTGATCGCAAGGGTCAATACCCATCTTCGGATCAGGGAACTGTACGAAAACTTACAGGAAAAGAACCGTCAGCTTCAGGAACTCGCCAACCGGGACGGACTCACAGGGCTTTATAACCACAGGTTTTTTCAGGAAGTCGTGCATAGAGATTTTCAAAAGGCTGTCCGTTACCATGAAAATATCTCGTGTATCATGTTTGATATTGACCATTTTAAGAAATTTAATGACACCTACGGTCATCAGACCGGTGACATGGTTTTAAATACTCTTGGCAAAGTGATCTCTCAAATCATGCGCGACACAGACCTGTCCGCCCGTTACGGCGGCGAGGAGTTTGCGCTTATTCTTTATCATACGGATAACATTGACGTAAATGTATTTGCCGAAAGGCTTAGAGCCGCGGTAGAGAAAAAAGAATTTAAAAAAGATAATCTGGCGCTTCGTGTGACCATAAGTATCGGCGTTGCATCTTATCCGCACGACGAGATTTTAGACGCAAACAAATTGATTGAATGCGCTGACAAAGCTTTGTACCGTGCAAAGGAAAGCGGAAGAAACAGGGTTGTGAGCTACTAGAAGGCTTTATAGGCCCAAAAACAAGAAAAGATGAACGTCGAACATCGAACATTAAACATCGAATTTTGAATATGGTACTTTTATTAATCAGATGGAGCGAAGCGACTTCCTAATTCGATGTTCAACGTTGGACGTTCGATGTTCGACGTTCATCTTAGAAAACGTGTCTAACCGACGGTTAGGGCAATATTTTTACAACATTAGGCCCTTAACTGTCACTTGGAAGTACCTTAGAAAATATTTTCGTGAAGGTACTTATACCCCTTGGAAAGGAATATCATGGCTGCTGATTTAAATGAAATAACCATTAATTACGAAGAAGATTCTATTGTTGTTGTCAAGGAACTGGGCAAGGAAATCCTGTCCAGGGGAGCATGGACCACCATTATTTTCAGGTATCAACAATGGGACAAAAAAAAGAAAGAATACGGGCCTGACCGCTTTACTATTCGTCGATATCGAAAGATCAATAACGAGTACAGGCAGCAGTCCAAATTCAATATTTCCAGTCAAGACCAGGCGCAAAAAATTATTAATGCGCTGAAAAAATGGATAAAATAACTGACTTACGCCTCCGGCGAATCAGGGAGATAATTATGTTTGTTAAACAGATGACGGTCGGGATGATGGCGGTCTGCTGCTATCTGGTCTGTTGCGAGGAAACGCGCAAGGGACTTATCATCGATCCGGGCGGAAATGATGATGACGTGATTAAAGCGTGTAAGGATGAAAACATTGATGTCAAATACATTGTCAACACTCACGGACATCCTGATCATGTGTGTGGAAACGGGGCGATAAAGTCAGCCACAGGCGCATCAATCGTCATGCACGAGGAGGACGCTGACTTTTTTGCACGTTCTGATATTGATCAATTTTTTTCTTCTCTCGGACTTCCCCCATCACCTCCGGTTGATATCAGGGTCAAGGACGGCGACATAATAAAAATCGGAAATGTTTCCCTTGAAGTTATTCTCACCCCAGGGCATACACCGGGAGGCATATGCCTCTACTCTCCCCCCCATCTATTTACAGGAGATACACTTTTTGTAGGGGCTGTCGGTCGAACCGATTTTCCGGGCGGGGATACAAATACTCTGTTAACATCTCTTAAGAAACGCCTTTTGCCATTACCGGCCGAGACCATAGTCTGGCCCGGCCATGGCTATGGTGGATCACGATCCACAATCGGGGAAGAGAGCAGAACAAATCCTTATTTAAACGGAGATTTTTAGTTCATGCGTGAAGTTGTTCTTGGCACAGCCGGTCATGTTGATCATGGCAAGACAAGCCTTGTCCGAGCATTGACCGGAATAGACACGGATCGGCTCAAGGAGGAAAAAGAGAGGGGCATTACAATTGAGCTTGGTTTTGCGTTTCTTGATCTTCCATGCGGACATCGGCTGGGAATCGTAGACGTCCCGGGGCATGAACGTTTTGTCAAGAATATGGTGGCCGGCGCGGCAGGTATTGATCTCGTTGCATTCGTGATCGCGGCTGACGAAGGTGTAATGCCGCAGACAAGAGAACATTTCGAGATATGCAGCCTCCTTGGAATCAAGCAAGGCTGCATAATCATCACCAAAAAAGACCTTGTGGAACCGGACTGGCTTGATCTGGTGCAAGAAGACATAAACGAATATTTTGCCGGCAGTTTTTTGGAGAATGCGCCAATGGTTGTGGTTTCTTCCACAACCGGCGAAGGCATTGAAGAAGTCAGGAATCTGCTGGATAAACTCGTGTCTGCCGGGGAATTTAACGAGGCATACGGCCCATTCAGATTGCCCGTGGACAGGGTTTTCACAATAAAGGGTTTTGGAGCTGTTGTCACCGGGACATCCATTTCCGGCAGAATAAAGGTGGGAGATGATATCACCATTTTTCCCGGAGGAACAATTGCCAAAATCAGGGGTATTCAGGTTCACGCGCAAGATGTTTCCGAGGTTGAGGCCGGCAACAGGACCGCAATCAATATCCAGGGAGTGGAAAAGGAGATTATTTCCAGGGGAGATATGATTGCCACGCCCGGATGCCTGTTGCAGTCATATATTCTTGATGCGGATTTTCAGTATTTGTCGGCAAACAAAAAACCCCTTAAAAATCGTACACGGGTGAGAGTCCATCTGGGCACATCCGAAATCATGGGCAGGATTGTCCTGCTTGAGCAGGAGGAACTGGAACCAGGCGCTGATACTAATATCCAACTGCTCCTTGAAAAGCCGACAGGCGTGTGGCCCGGGGACCATTACGTAGTCAGGAGTTATTCTCCGGTATTTACCATAGGCGGCGGAATAATTTTAAATGGATCAGCCATAAAGAGGCGCCGTTTCAAGGAGATCAACCAGGAAGCGTTTGATGTGTATCGCAACGGATCCGCCGAAGACCGGGCAATCTTTTATTTAAAGGAAAGCGGTTATTCAGGGCTTGTTGCGGAAGAACTTGCGGTTAAGGTCGGGGTGTTTGGAAATCGTCTTAAGAAACTCGTAAACGGCCCTGTCTCCGCAAGCCGGATAATCGTGGTTGATTCCGAACGGCAGAGAATGATCGAAGGGTCGGTTTTTAAGAGACTCACAAACCTGATCAAGGATATTCTGGAAACATTCCACGCTGAAAATCCGTTAAAATCCGGACTCTCAAAGGCGGAATTGAAATCCAAACTTTCCAGGGGACTTAGCCGGAGACTGTTTCAGATGGCGCTTGATTATCTGGTCAAGCACGGTGAAATTGTTCAGGACGAGGCAGTAGTCCGACTGGCAGGTCATAAAGTATCCCTTAAAGACGATGAAAAGGAGATACGGGAAGAATTGCAGGGTCTGTTTAAATCCCATGGCCTGAAGCCGCCGACATTGAAAGAGGTTTTTTTAAATTTCAAACAATCCCCGCACTCGTTTATTCAAGAGATTATAAATGTCCTCGTGCGGGAGGAAGCGCTGAAGAAAGTAAACGAAGATCTCTATTTTAACGCACAGTCGCTCACTGATCTTCAAGGGAAACTGGTGGAGTTTCTAAAAAAGGAAGGGGAGATCAATGCCCAGGGTTTTAAGTCTTTAGCAGGCTTGACAAGGAAGTTCTCAATTCCGCTCATGGAATATTTTGACAAGGCCAAGGTGACGATCAGGGTAGGAGACAAGAGAATACTGAGAGGAAAATAATCGTCCCCAGGCACCCCACCCGGAGTCTCGCAGGCTCGCTTACCTGCACGCGATCAGAGTCCGGTTCACATAGGTTACTATAACAGCGTAGCGGTGTCATCTCCGGCCTGATCACGCACATCTGGGGCACTTGGGAACGATTATTCCAAAATTTTTTGAATCCATCTTTATAAAGGAGAAATAAAATCAGCAGAGTTACAGGCAACACCGGCGGGTTAAAAACCGCGCAACTGAAAATGCTTGAACGTGTTGCCAGGCGTCGAGTTCCGAATGATCTTGTAATAAGTCCGGAAATGGCAAGGGAGCTTGCCGAGATATCAACAGCGATCAACAGGCAGGTCGGCGTTCTGATATCCCGCTCCGGTCAAGTTGAATACGTTATAGTGGGAGATCGCAAGACCATTGTAATACCGGCGCTCAATCAATTTCGTTCATCCGGGGGGCGTCTTAAGGGTCTCCGGTGTGTTCACACCCATCTGGCAGGGGAAGATTTGACTGAGGATGATCTTATGGATCTCCTCTTTTTGCGTCTTGATCTGATGAGTGTAATAAAGATTCAGTCAAAGGGACTTCCTGAACGGATTTACAGCGCTCATCTCGTACCAGGACCTGCTCAAGGAAATCCCTGGGTGTTTCTGCCTCCGGTCGCGCCTACCCGGCAGCCTCATACTTTCAGACAACTGATTTCAGCCCTGGAAGACGAATTTTCCAGGGTCAGGCCGGTCACAGAGGTTGATCGCGGCCGAGACCGGGCAATTCTTATAAGCGTTACAACTAAACCTCCGAAGGTGGCCCGGGAATACATGGATGAGCTGGTGGAACTGGCCCGTTCGGCTGATGTTATAGTACTTGACACGGTCATACAGAGAAGGAAACGAATCAATCCAAAATTGATACTCGGGAAAGGTAAACTCGGAGAAATCATGCTTGCCTCGCTTTCTCTGAATGCAAATCTTTTGATATTTAACCAGGAGTTGAATCCGTCGCAGGCTGCTTCTATTACGGATCACACCGAACTCCGCATCATTGACCGAACTCAGCTCATTCTGGACATCTTTGCCCGCCGGGCCTTAAGCCGTGAAGGCAAACTCCAGATCGAGATGGCCCAGCTCAAATATATGCTGCCCAGGCTCTCTTTAAGGGATGACGCGCTTTCCCGGTTGACCGGAGGTATCGGCGGAAGAGGGCCGGGTGAAACAAAACTGGAAGTAGACCGGAGAAGGATTAACGACAAGCTGAACAAGCTTTCAAAAAAGTTAAAAGCAGTAAGCATGGAAAGACATCATCGCAGGGCCAGACGAAGGAAAAAGAATCTGCCTGTGATTTCTCTGGTTGGTTATACAAACGCGGGCAAGTCGACTCTTTTAAATACACTTACAAAAAGCAAAATCACTGCTGAGGACAAACTGTTTGCAACTCTTGATCCAACAAGCCGAAGGCTCCGTTTTCCGAAAGACATTGAGGTTATCATAACCGACACGGTAGGATTTATAAGGGATCTGCCCGCGGAACTGCTCCTCTCATTCAAGGCTACCCTGGAGGAACTCTATGAGGCCGATCTCCTTGTTCATGTTATTGATGCCGGCAATCCGAGATTTAGTGAACAGGTAAGAGTAGTGGAAAACCTTTTGAGAGAACTGAAACTTGATTCCATTCAGTCTCTTCGAGTTTTAAATAAAACAGATCTCGTTGATCCTGATCAGATTCCAAATTTGATCAGGGATTATGACGCTGTTCCTTTGTGTGCGCTTGATCCGGCAACCTTTCGTCCTTTCCTGGAAAGGGCACAGGCAATGATCGCCCGGTAGGGTGCATTTTATGCACCTGTAAACCCTTACAAGGCAACCGGTTACAATTGTTATGAAAAAAATTTGAACTTAGCGCCCTTCGGGCGAGCTTTTAGGCTGTAATTATATTGTTTTTTCGTAGGGGCGATCCTTGTGATCGCCCCTACTGATAGACCCTAACCTATTAATAAAATTGGGCAAAAAATGGAAATTCCTATACAATTAAAATATATCCATTTGAAAACTATGCTTTCAGCAATTTATTTTTTTGGTTTTGCGATATGCATGTTCTGGGCATCAGGTCCTGCCTTTGCTGAAGAAGCGGTTATTAAAGATATTATAGCCACGAACTCAAGCAACGATCTGCTGCTTTATTTTGTTGTGGAGGACTGCTTTTCACATGACATGGAAGTGAGCATCCAAAACGGACTGCCGGTAACATTCACCTTTTTCATAAATCTTTATCAAACAAGAAAAGTTTGGCCTGATAAGGAAATCGCATCCCACAAATTTGACCGTACGCTCACCTATGACAATCTGAAAGAGGAATACCACGTGATTTTTTTTGGCAACAAAAAGGGGAGGGTGGTTGTTGAATCTATTTGGGAAGCAAAAAAAATCATGAGGGAAATGAACGGGTTTGTGGTGACAAATCTTGAAAATCTGGTCCCGGATGCTGAATACATACTCAAGGTCAAGGCCAGGCTTTCAAAAAAGACGCTTCCGCTATACTTCCACTACCTTATCCCGTTCTGGTCTCTTGGTAACATTGAGACGGATTGGTTTTCCCTGGAATTCAGATATTGAAATGGTAAATGTTCGGCA
>JAYEGR010000150.1:20930-23166 GCA_034659175.1 Thermodesulfobacteriota bacterium
TTCGGCATCAAGCCGAAGTTACTTGAAATGGATGAAAATTCGACAAACACAGAAAGAGATGAAAAGAAGCGAAAGCGCATCTGGATCATTATTGTTTGCTGCTTCTGCATAATTCCGATTCTGACATATTTCGAATCCAGGATCTTCCGGATGGGCACGGTGGATTTTCCCGTGACCGGCAATGTGCTCGTTTTTGTCCTGATCAATGTCAATCTGCTCCTGATGCTTTTAATGGTGTTCCTGGTATTAAGGAACATGGTACAGCTCATTTTTGACAGACGTCAGGGGTTCCTGGGCGCAAAACTCAGGACCAAGCTCGTTATTGCGTTTGTTATCCTTTCACTTATCCCCACAAGTTTACTCTTTTTTATCGCTCTTCAATTTGTATCCACCAGCATGGATTATTGGTTTAATATTAATGTAGAGCAATCGCTTGTGGAGTCGTTGAATATTGCCAGAACCGTTTACCAGGACGCCAAAAATGAGGTCGGACGCAACGGAAGTATCCTGGCGTCTGAATTAGAATCAAGGGAAAAGAGCCGGATCACCGGCACAAAGCTTGAACCTTTTTTGTTTAATACTCTTGAGAGGGACAGCCTGGCCGCCCTGGAGCTTGTTTCAAATCAGAGAACCATGGTTTCAGGCGTTTATTCCGAATCAATTAATGAGATGGTTTTACCGGACATTCCGGCTGAACTTCTGCGACGTGCCCTGGCCGGTGAAACCGGTTTGATCACGATTCAAGAAATTATGCAGGGTGAACTGGTGCGCGGTCTTGCACCGGTGCGCATCGGGCCGGAGGATTCCGCCCCGACTCATGTCCTGATCACATCCCTTCTGCTGCCCAGGGAGCGTCTGGATCGGATGGGCACAATCAGCCAGGGGTTGGAAGGCTATCGTCAGTTGATGATTTTGAAAGTCCCTATCAAGAGCAGTCTGCTCGTAATACTGCTTATCGTCACACTCCTTATCATATTCAGTGCGATCTGGTTCGGATTTTATGTGTCAAGGGATCTCACAGGCCCCATTGCAAAGCTGGCCGATGCGACCAGGCGAGTTGCGGAAGGTGAACTAGATTTTGTTCTGGAAAAGGATTCCACGGATGAGATGGGAATGCTGGTTGATGCGTTTAACCAAATGATAAAGGATCTTTTAACAGGCAAACAACGCCTTGAAGAAACACACGTGGAACTGGAACAGCGAAGGCGTTACATGGAGATAATTCTCCAGAATGTGCCTGCCGGCGTAATATCCCTGGATAAAAGCGGGCGAATTACAACTATAAACCGTTTTGCGGAAGAATTGTTTGAAGTAAGCAGGGAAGATATACTTTTAAAAGATTACCGTGCAGTCATGCGGCCCACCCATGCCGGAATTTTTAAGGGGTTTCTTGAAGAACTTGACCGTTTGGGAAAACCGTCTATTGAACGAAACCTGCAATTGACAGTGGAAAACGAATCCTTTTCCCTGCGTGTCAACTTCACAAGGCTTGAGGATGAGGATCAGAATCCGCTGGGGGTGGCCATAGTATTTGACAACCTTACGGAACTTGAAAAGGCCCAGCGCATGGCCGCCTGGCGTGAGGTGGCAAGAAGAATAGCCCATGAGATAAAGAATCCCCTGACCCCCATAGGCCTTTCAGCCCAGAGGTTACGAAAACGCTACCTTAAACTCCTCAAGTCGGAAGGAGAGGTTTTTGACCTGTGCACGACAACTATTATCAATCAAGTTGATGAACTAAAACGTCTGGTCAGTGAATTCTCAAGCTTTGCCAGGATGCCCTCAGTGAGGAAATCCATGAGCAGTCTCTCAGCAATGGTGGAAGAGGTTGTGTGCCTGTACCGTGAGGCGCATAAAAACATCAATTTCAGTTCCCGGTTTGATAAGGATATGCCTGTTTTTCTGTTTGATGTTGAACAGATGAAACGAGTCCTTATCAATTTTCTGGACAACGCGATTGCGGAAGTGGGCGAGGATGGAAAGGTAGATATCCTTGTTTCTGCGGATTTGAACAGGGATCTGGTCTGCATGGAAGTGGTTGACAACGGTCCTGGAGTAAAGGATGAAGATAAACTCAGGCTGTTTGAGCCTTATTTTTCAAAAAAGAAATCAGGAACCGGGCTGGGTCTTGCCATTGCAACCACAATTGTGGCTGACCACGGTGGCTACATCAGGGTAAAAGACAATAAACCGACCGGCGCAAGATTTATTATAGAACTGCCCCTTGTCAAGGAAT
>JAYEGR010000151.1:0-6897 GCA_034659175.1 Thermodesulfobacteriota bacterium
ACTACACTCATAATTCCTTGAAATTGCACCCTTTTTTCTGTGATGGGTTGCATAGCGCTGAAAAACTACTTGGAATAAACGCCTACTACCATACATGATAACATGTTGATTTCACAGTGTAAAGCTTTCCAATTAAACTGAACCAGTGCCGAAAAAGCAGATCCAGTTTTTATTCAACAGTTAAATAATGAACTTTCAGCTCTTGGCCGTATTCATGCAATTGTATAACAATATCTTCGCCAATTTCCATTTTAGTGTTTTTTGTATTAAAGACGCGCAACATATTGTATAGATGCAAACTGTGGGTACTATATGTTGTATACTATTAAGTCAAATACAAATTTTTAATTTTGGCGAAGGTATTGACGTCAGGAGACATTTGTTCGGAGATAGAGGTGAACCCACGGATATCGCTGAAAAAAATCGTCAGTGTCTTTAATTCCCCCGCCAGGGAAAGACTTGCCGGGTCTTTTGTTATCTGATTGACAACATGCGGGGACACGTAATGGCCGAACGCGTTGTGGATATATCGCCTTTTTTCTACCCTCGAAAAAAAAGTTGGACAGCGTAACCACCCGAAAAATAACCGCAATGGTCAGCATTGGATACGTCATGCCCACAATCCTGTTGTTGACAAAACAATAATAGGAAAATGCCGGCGGAACCAGAAAGAAAATTACGCCGCTCAACCCACCAGCCAGCGGGCCGGCGTATGCCAAAAACGCGATTAACAGTAAATCGCCGACAACAATAATTGTGTATGTGAGGCTGTTTTCCGTAGGTGCGTCATGCGTGAACGGGTCTGCGGAAAGATGATTGTCAATAACGGTTGCATGGATCTCAACACCCGGCATCATGTTGGAAAACGGGGTTGCACGCAAATCACGCAATCCCGCGGCCGAAGTTCCTACAAGGACATACTTGCTTGAAAGGTCATGCTGAGTTCGAAGGATGTCTGCGGCTGAAATATAGCGAAATGATTTCTCAGGCCCCCTGTAGTTGAGGTAGACCCGGCATTTATCGTCGGTCGGGATGGTTCGGCCGGCAAGGGTTACGCCCACCACGCCCTTGAGTTCAGATTCAACTTTCCTTGAAACATTAATTACCAGGTCATCTTCGCCCAGCCTAATCCGAAGGGTCTCAAGGGCCAATGATGGATAGGGAACACCGTTGAAAAGTATGAAAAGGGGCGCCCTGCGGACTCTGCCTGCCGGATCAAAAGACACATTAAAAAACCCTTCGCTTTTTGCCTGAGCCACCTCAGGTATATTGAGTATTACAACCCGCGGCCGGTTCCAAAGCCGTCTCTGAAAAGGCAATGTTCGTGGAATCAAGGTGAATATTGCAGGAGGGGAACGGCGCGTTCCCGGGCTCTATCTCCTGATCTGAAAAAACAAAAGAATAACCCGGGACGCTTGGGGCATTAACCAGGGCATCACCTAGAATAATGTCATGGTCCAGGGCCTTGTTTTGCCTGATTTTATCAATCTCTGCATCGGATAATTCCGATCCGATGAGTTGTGCCAGTTCAGAAATAAAATTTTTGGGCGATGTTCGGTCAGGCTCTGGAAAAACAATATCAAAACCAATTACCACGGCGCCATTTGCATGAATAGTTGAAACCAGTTTTGCCACTGTATCCCTGGGCCAGGGCCATTGTCCGATTTTTGCCAGGCTTTCGTCGTCTATGTCGACAATTACGACATTATCGGTTACAGGCAGGGAACCCCGCCAATCAAACAGGAGATCAATCAGACGGTTATCCAGGGTGGTCAGCAGAACGGGCTTGGTATAGAATGAACAAAAGAGAAGAGCAGATACCAGAATAACTAAGCAGCCGAGCTTGAAAGGAGACAGTCGCGGGAGGGTTAATATTTTATGCACTGCTTTTCTCCAGCAACCAATGACATTTGTTTTTGTGACTGCTTTTTTATTTAGATCCCTTCCCCAAAAGGCTGTTATTTGTGTGTCCAGTCACCGTTTTTATTCTGTATCATATCGCCTGGCCTTGCCCTTTCCGCGTTCTTCTTTGCACGGAGCCTGCCCACAGCATCAGCCGAGATCCCCTGCTGATTTGCAATCGCATCGTAGATCATCCTCCGGTCGCTGTTCTCAGATTCAACAACTTCCCGATTTTTGATAGCGTTTCCCAGGAACTCGAGAAATCCCTGATTGTTTTCGCCCGCCAAACGAGAATCCTTAAGTTCCCTGATTGCCGGCAGACGAGCCTTCATCCGTTCTTTGATGCCATTGCCGGCAACTGCAGTTGTTGTTAATGAAAAGATCATTCCGATCAGCATTAAAAGCGCTATAAGTCCCCATATCTTGCTTTTCATAGTCAATCTCCTTAGTACTCTATGAACGATTACCCATATTTTTATCAATCACCCAATATATCAACAACATCCATTTCATCTTCCAATTCATCAATATCACCGAAGTAATCATCCAGGGCCTTTTCCACCCGGATATTTACGTCAATGGTTATGTGAATCGGTTTGACTTCCATTGGTTTAATCTCAACCTGGTGCTTTGTGCTGCAGGCCGGAAACGAGATGACAAGCAAAGCGACCAATAGTATCCCTGTAATTTTTTCCATAATCTATCTCCCATCCATCCATTTATTTTTGAGCGAACCATTAATCACTCCCCCCCTTCCATCATTTTCCTAACGTCTGACAATCCTTTTATAATGGAGTATCCGGTTCAAAGGAAGTCTGAAATTGACATCCAGGCCTATGCCTTGAAAATTAGAACCCGAACCGTCGGCCTCGACCCTTGCAAATCCTCCGAATTCCTCACTGTAAACAAACGGCAGCGGCCCGGCAGGACTTCCGTCCAGCTTTAACTGCATGACCAGGATCTCATCCTCTGTAGAGAGCCCGAGTTTAGTCCATTTGTAATCATAGTCTTTCAGCGCCTCCCTGGCAAGATCAAGTTGGGCGAACTGTACCGATTCAGGAGGGATCCCCGCGGTGAGTATTTCAGTATCAAATAGACGGATCTTCCCTCCCTTGCCGGGCGTTGAAAACAGAAAGCCGTCGTTAAAGCTGATTCGCCCCCTGTTCCAGCGTAGTGGAATACGTCCGTTCACAGTGCAATCGCCCTCTGCCTGAACAGAGCCAAGTTGTTCGAGAAGCATGGCAAGGTCCAGCCTGTCACAAAAAAGCGTCAGATTGTAATCCTTTTTTAAAGGTGAAATCCTTAAGGCCTGGGTATGGATACGGCCGTTACACCAGTTGAAAATACCCTTTTCCACAAACAGCGATCCGCCTGATTCAAATTGAAAGTCAATTGCCCCGCCGTTTATCTCAATTTTTCCCATTCGAGCTTTTTCAAAGGTCAATTGTTGACCTGGAGCGCTCTGCAATTTAAAAAAATCGGGTATTGCAAGCGACACGTCGATGCCTGACATTTGCATGTCTTGTTTTAAGGAGAGTATCTTGCCTCTGTGCAAGGCGGTGTCCAGACTCCATTTAAAACCGGAATTGCTGTAAGACAAAGTGGATGCGCCCTCAAAAACGCCATGAACGGAAAACCCGGCTGCGTTTGGCAAAAAAACACCCAGATTAATGGAAGAAGCCGGAGTATATTTTGGTATCTTAAGATCAATGCCCATTCCTTTTTGCCGGACCACGACCGTCCCGGCGCCAAGCTGGATTTTGTTTATTTTAACCGATTCCGCCAAAAATTCACCCCTGGGTCCTGAATCCGGACAGGGCCATTTTAAAGGTACCTTTCCGCTTATGCCGCTTATTGCAATTTTCCCCTTTTTATCAAAAATTGCGCCGCCTGAAAACAGGATCATACCATCCATACTTAAATTTTCTGAAAAATCGTTAACATGTCCTGTCAATGAAACCCGGGGCAGAGCGACTTTGAGCGAATCAGTTTTTGCATGCAATTCGGAGAGCCTTACAACATATTCCGCACTTCCATCCGTGCCTGATCCCTTGCCTGATATCTCGAATTGTGCTGATCCGGATTCCAGGCGCATACCGCCCGTTTCAAGCGCCAGGCCGGACGAATCAGGCTTTTTGGTCGCTGCATGAAAGGCCCAGCCGTCCTGTGTATACTCTCCTCTTAGAATAATATTTACGGGTATATCATGCTCCAGTTCCAGAAAATCCGGAGCTATGTTTGATTTTTCAACCAATGCCCGGATTTCCCCGACGCCTTCTACCCCTGGTGGCGTTACCTTTAGGTCAGCAGTAAAATTTAAGTCCTGAACAGGAATCGGAGATATGATGTCAAATCCACTCAAGTTCACAAGATATTGGTCCCGGCCCTTCTTGTTGAGAGTCAACCGAACCGGCCGCAATCCACGGACTTGGTCGGCCGCGTTTCTAATCTCAAATCCTTTGACTGCAAAGTCCGCCTCGGTGAATTCACACTCTGCAGATAATGAGGAAATTTCAAACGGACTGACTGAGAATTCCGCCTTGCCGGCAATGCCCACATTACCTGCAAGGCTTAAATCCGGAATCATTGCACAGAGATCGGCAAATCTTTCAATCTGCACACGAGAAGCATCAAACGCAGCGTAAATTTTTTCCTGTGCAGTATCAATGGTGATTGCCAGATGCACTTCCAGGCCACGCGGAAAAAGCCGGACATCGCATTGAAACCCGTTTAAGATGCCGGTTGCAGGTGTTACGTGAATCTCGACCGGCAGCCTGAATTCCCTTTTATTGAAAAGACATACAAGAACGGCATCACGAATTTCAAGGGATTCAAAGGAAAATGGAAGAGAAAAGAGGCCGGTCGAATGGTTTTGGCGGTTTTCATAAACAGACGGCGTGATGTCCAGGCCGGCGAGAATAAACCGGTTGCCATTGTATTCAACCCTGACCTGAACACCACTTAAAACGATGCGGTTGACTTGTCTATTTATGAGCTTTAAAGGCGAGTAATCAACACGGAGCGATTCCATACGGAGCGTCGGTTGTTGCGCGGATTCACCTAATTTAAGTGAACCAAGGTCCGCCCCGGTCAGCCCGATCCGGCGGACATCACACGAAAAGCCGGAAATTCCGGCAGATCCGGCCAGATCGGGAAGCAGAGTCTTTTCCGCATAATACGGCAGACAGAGATATACAATGATAAAAATGGAGAAAAAAACAAGGCCGGCAACCGGAAGGATCGAGAATATCAGCTTCCGGCCTTGACTGACTTGCCGGTCAGTTGCGTTTGCACGGTAGCCATTGTCCATGAATTAAAAGGTACAGAGTAAGTGGGTACCGTGGTTTGGTTGCCTCGACCCCATGATTGGTTATGTTTCCGTGA
The DNA here is from genome assembly GCA_034659175.1 of Thermodesulfobacteriota bacterium. Taxonomy (GTDB): domain Bacteria; phylum Desulfobacterota; class Desulfobulbia; order Desulfobulbales; family DAOVYS01; genus DAOVYS01. The sequence goes on from JAYEGR010000151.1 coordinate 5,287, forward strand.
ATAAAGTATTTCCACAACAATCAGAAATATCGGGAATGATTGCGATGACGGCGTTTTTTCACCCGGACCCGTTCCTCAATCCAGTATCCTTCTCTGTCGACGGCCATGAGCCATTGACCGGAAACCCACCTTCCATGCCTGTTATAGTGTCCTGGGTTCCAGATTCTTTCATATGACGGCTCAACCCACCTCTTCCTCATCTTCCAATGTCTTCTTTTTTTACGCAGAGGCCGAGGAGGATCAAGGTAGACGTATGTATGCTCCAATCGCGGAGCATACTGCCCTATCTGGCCAAGCGGAGTACACTGCCGCCCTATTTGGTCAATAAGAATACCGCCAAGTACCAGTGATCCGATGCCGATTGCAGCTCCTTCCCACCTGTGCCGCTCTCTTGAACCGGCATATGCGGAAGTTGCTGAAAATGTCACCAGTAACAGGGGAATGAGGAAAATAACGGCGAGTTTATTTTTTTTCATGGTCAGCCCTCCTTGTTATCTGTTATCCTTATTATTTTATTCGTTAGACGGACAGGAGAGTTGTTTTGTTTACAAACTGAAAGAAAATTTTCAAGAATCCATATGTATCCTATTTAAAATTAGCCAATCCTGAAACAGCCTCCTGAATCAGACGCTGAACCATAGTGTCTAGGGTGACGCCGCGCTGTTGATTTCTGGAAAATCCCAGGACATTGGTTGCATTGGCGTTATGCTCCATCTTTTTTTCAAAATATCCTGATGTGACCTGTTCCGAGGTGGAAGCATCCATGACCTTGTAACGCAGGCCGATCACCCAGACATCCGCAGCGCTGTCCACCTGAACGGAAGAACCCACGGTCCTTGCCACACTTGCGTCTCTGCCCGAGTGAAGCAGGGCGCCGGCAATATTGCCGATTGTGGATGCGTCAAAGCCTTGACCGGCAGCCGCAACCGGTTCCGCCTTAAGTATATCGAACCTGACAAACCACTTGGTCGTCTTGAACTGTCCCTCCTGTATAGGGTCCTGACCGGTGGCGCCCATCCTTCGGGCCAGTTCGCGCTCCTGCATCATGGGATCAATATCCCCACGTTCCAGAACCCTGAAATTGGCATTGGACAGCTTCCACTTCAGCAAAGTCTTTGATATTGTTTGATGATATTTTCTGCAGAAACGTGGCATTATTACTTTTGATCTCCCCCTGCAAGACAATTATCTGCGGTCCCTGCATATTTGCATTCCGGTAGGAACGTTTTTGATACATACGTTTGTCCGCTTCCTCATTGGCAAGATCCGACGAACTGCTGAAACTGAAAGCAGAAACATGGACAGTGCAAATTAAAACAAAAATGGTCAATAAAATCGCCGGGATTATAAAATTAAATCGTTTCATCGTCATGCTCCCTAACCCAGATAAACTGGAATTTACTTGATTGAAAGTCCTTTTTATTCCTTGTCACTAAGAGCCTGTTTAAAAATTAGTAATTTGTAATTTTTGCCCCCAAAAAATTGTCAAAACCACCTTTTAAAAACATAATTTTTAAAATTTTGGAAAAATAGCTCTTTTTACGAACCAAATGGAGCACTAAAAACCATTTTATTACTCACTTTACTACTTTTCAAACAGGCTCTTAGGCG
>JAYEGR010000152.1:0-6835 GCA_034659175.1 Thermodesulfobacteriota bacterium
TGTCAATTTCCCCGAACAGACACAATCGGTTTTGCGTACAAATGGTTATAAAATACAATCCGGCCCGTGCATAATCATATCCCTTTGAATGGATTTCCGTAGGGGCAATCCCTTGTGGTTGCCCGTTAATGGGCAATTCAATTGATACATTCATTTTCATATGCAACCCACACTTCACCGCTCATTAGTTGAGGGTGGTTTTAATTTCGGCCAAACGGTTTCCACCTTTTTATGGTTGGCATTGCCCACCCTACGAATTGTCCCGCTTTAAGTTGGTGGCCCCAATTACCAATGTTCTATTTTGGTTACACTCAATTGATTTTCTGTGATGGCCAACGAATGACCAACAATTCGGTTATGTAAATTTTTCTTTTAGGTCAGGTGCGGCAGTAAAAATAAATTTCCTGCCTGATTTATGCATTTCTAACAAACCTAATTCATACAAGTCGATTAAGTCAGCTCTCGCTGTCTGATAAACAACCCCATGAACCGCTATGTGGGTCTTAAATGTAAACATCCTATCAGGTCGATCTAGTGCACTAAATAAAAGAGACCTTTGCCTATGATTTAAATTGGGCTGTTTCTTTAAAAATTGTATTGCATCACGTGATTCTTTCTGTTTCCTGGCCAAATAAATTCTCAGCTCATCTATAGCGAGCCTGATTGTTCGTAAATGGAACATGATGAAATAGGTTATATCTCTTTCATCAATCTCTGAGTACAGAAACGAACGATAATATTGAACAGCAGCTTTACGCATTATCCTTGAAATTGAGAGATATTCAAAGAGCCGGTATTTTCTTTTTAACATGTACCAATAAAAGAGTGCTCTGGCTGTCCGCCCATTGCCATCCGCAAATGGATGAAGATATGCCAGCCAGAAATGCAGAATAATCCCCCTTATCACAGGATGAACAAACTCTTCACCATCTTCTGTATTGGCAAAATTGCACAAACGTTTGACAGATTCATATATCATACTTGGGGGTGGAGGTGTGTGAAGCAATTGATTTTTCTCATCATAAACCCTTATATCTCCGTCTCCTTCAATTCTAAATCTACCCTCTTGATCTGGAGAATCAAGCGTGCCTTTGGAAATATATCTGTGAAAAGTCAATAATAGTTCCGGGCTGAGATCTTCGCTTAGATGATCTCTAATCTTTGTAATCGTAAGATAATTGTTAAAGATCATCCTCTCCGCATGATCGGCCGGTTGTCTCCCTGAGCGCAACATTTCTTTTGCCGCAATCCTTGTTGTTGCAGCACCCTCCAGCTGACTTGAGGTGATAGCCTCTTCCATGATAGACTTCAAAATATATCGTTGTTTTTCTTCCGACTGCAAAGCTGGTTCATTGACCAATATTTGGCCGGCTGTATTTTGATCTAAAAAATGAAGCGCTTTCTGGGCGCTGTCCGGTATCCAGTAAGTAAATATTTTACCCCCTTCATCGTGCAACGGTATACTTTTTGCCTCTCTCATGAACCTGCTTAGTCTGAGAGCGGCCCATGCTTCTTCCGGTTTGACATTATCTGGTAAACGCTGATATTTGAATTTATCCCAGTATATGTATTCAACGTTTGCCTTAGCAATAAGCTGAGCGTGGCTACGTGTAGCTTCTATCAGCGCACCTTGATCCTTATTAAATATTTTCCTCCAATCTGGCGCCGGTTCAGGTATCTTCATGTTCACCAAGTACTAATTTGGTATTTTTTAGTAATTTGACAGAAAACAGTTTGTTCAGGACTAAATACTAATCTAGCTCAAATTAGTATTTTTGCAAGTCATAAATTACTAATTTAGTACCTTTTAGTAATTATCAGTAGTTCACAAAATGCTATTTATAAAAAATGATCGATATTTTTTCGATAATATCACGAAAAATCTTCAGAAAAATGGGTGCTTTCCGTCTTCATCAGTAAGAAGCCGGAGAAGTTAAACGAAAAAAAAGGGGCAGTCCACAGTTGTGAACCATCCCCTTTTAAGAAATACAGTTGCATTATTCTCCCGACCATTTACCGACCGAGTTAACAGTACATAACCTGTTGAGATAAAATAACTAATTGGTGGAGGCGGCGGGAGTCGAACCCGCGTCCGAAAATACTCCCCTTAAGCATCTACATACTTAGTCCTGTTTAGGTGCTTATCGCGCCTGGGCCCCTCCAGGACAAGAGGCTTTCGGCGCTATCCTGCTAAAGTTTCGCTTTCGGGACGGCAGGTGCGTCCCGGCAGCTATCCCACCTAGTCGACGCCCCGATCTGATCCGGTGGGACCGATCAGGAGGACGCTGGCGTTATTTATGCCGCCAGGGCATAGTCGTAATCGTCTGCGACTATATTTATCCTACCTGTTTTACGAGCAGATAGACCTCGGCATGCAGCTTAAGCTTATATATCCCCGTCGAATCCGTTTCGCCCCCTTGTTATCAATATTTATTCAATCACGGAATTCAAGGCAACCAAACAACGGTTATCCCTTACCCTCCGCAAGTAATCGTTCACAGGCGCCCCATATGTATACCCTGAAGGGCATAAACTCCAGCAGGCCGGTGAACTATAGTAAACCTATGTGAGCCGGCCTGATCGCACCCCAAGGGCACTTCCGTTGGGCGCGTGCAGGTAAGCGAGCCTGCGAGACTCCGGATAGGGTGCCTGTGAACGATTACATCAGTATTCTCTTCGATCCCTTGCCATATCGCGCTCAGTATCCTTTTTTTTCAAAGATGCGCGTTTGTCGTATTGTCTTTTACCTTTGGCCAGCGCCAACGCCAATTTAGCCTTTCCATTACTCTTAAAATATATCTTAATTGGAATTAAGGCAAATCCTTTTTCATCAACCTTGCGTGAAAGTTTTTTAATTTCCTGCCTGGACAGAAGAAGCTTTCTCGTGCGCAACGGGTCAGGCGGATCCTGAGTGGCATATACGTAAGGCGAAATATGTACATTAAAAAGAAATGCCTCATTGTTTTGAATCTTTGCATAGCCGTCGCGCAGGTTGGCCCTGCCGGCCCTGAGAGACTTGACCTCCGGGCCGATGAGCACCATTCCTACCTCAATGATCGAATCAATGTGATAATCGTGATATGCCTTTTTATTGGTACAGACTACTTTGCCGGACATTAAAGTTTCCTGATTATAATATAGTTAGGTGGATTTAATAAAGTTTTTAGCGATTAGCTTTTAGCTAACAGCCAGTTCAATCATGTGTGCCGCCTATTACACGAATAGCCTCCTCGCACGTGGTTTTTCCCTGTCTGACCTTAAGCCAGCCGTCATCCTTAAGAGTGGTCATGCCTTCGTGCAAAGCGGTTTTTCGAATATCCGCCTCTGATTCAGAGGTTGCAATCATCTGCTTGATCCGGTCCGACATTGGAAAAATTTCAAAAATTCCGCAACGTCCCATGAATCCTGTCTTGCGGCATTCCCGACATCCCTTGCCCCGCTTAAGTTTCAGTGTGGTCTCTTTGGAAGGAATGATGGTCTCGTCCAGGTTGAAGCCGAAAGAGCGCAGGACTTCAGTTGATTCCGAATAGCTTTCAATACAATATGGACATATGGTGCGCACCAGACGCTGGGCCATTGCTCCCAGCATGGTAGATCCGATCAGGAATGGTTCCACTCCCAAATCCCTCAGCCGGCTGATCGAAGAGACGGCATCATTGGTGTGCAGTGTCGAAAAGACGAGATGCCCTGTCAGGGCAGACTGAATCGCGTGATTTGCCGTTACCGGATCGCGGATCTCGCCGATCATTATTATGTCCGGATCCTGGCGAAGAATGTTTCGCAATATGGTTGAAAAAGTAACTTCAATCTGCGGCTGCACTGAAATCTGGTTAAACTCCTCGTGGATCATCTCCACTGGGTCTTCTACAGTGATAATGTTTTTATCAGGAGATGCAATGCATTTTAATGTGGAATAGAGTGTAGTCGATTTTCCGCTGCCTGTCGGGCCTGTCACCAGGATTATGCCGTGCGGCGCCTTTATAAAATTTTCGTACACGTGAAAGTCGTGATCCGAAAATCCGATTTTGGACAAATCCTGAAACAGGATGTCCGGGTCAAGTATCCTGAGAACCGCCTTTTCTCCGAATGCCACCGGGATAGTGGAGACTCTGATTTCCGCTTCTTTCCCCTCCCTGTCTACCTTGATTCTACCGTCCTGGGGACGCCGTTTTTCCGCAATGTCAAGCCTTGAGAGTGTTTTTATCCTGGAGATGATGGCAGGGTGCACGACCTTGGGCAGGGTGTAGATCGTATGCAGAACCCCATCGATTCTCAGCCGGATAAGAGTGTCATTTCTCTTAGGTTCAAGGTGAATGTCACTGGCTCGCTGATCAAAGGCATAGTTGAACATATGATCCACCGCGCCTTTGATGTGATGATCCGTTGAGGCGATTTCCGAGGAGGACGAAATCTTGACGTACTGCTCCAGGTTGCTGAGATCCACCATGGGGCCGCCCAGGTGGGTTTCCGCCGCTGATATGGAAGATTGAAACCCGAAAAACTCGGCAAGAATTCTATGTATATCGGATTTTGAGCTTAAAAACGGTTTTATCGATATCTGGTTGGCACGTTCAATCTCTTCAAGCGCTGTGAGGTTGTTCGGGTTATAGATCGCCACTTGAAGCACGCCGTTTTTCATGGCAAATGGAAGCAGAAGATGCTTTAGCGCAAATGACTTGGGGATGGTCTTGGTAACCAGGTCCAGATCAAGATCCAGTGGATCCAGTTTCTTATATGGAAGCCCAATGTCTGCCGCCATGGCCCGCATGACATGATCTTCCGAAAGAATCAGCCTGGTTTTCCCTGGGATTTCAAGATGAAGTGAAATAATCACATCTACCATGTCCGGCTGTTCGGGTACCTGTTTTTGGCTGGAGGGGCCTCTTGTTCTTTGTCGATTTCTGAGCAAGAATTGACGCTGCTGGTCTTTTTTGAGCGTGACCAGGCCTCGCTGGTCCGAAGAGATCAGGCGGCTTCTTGTGAGCAGGTCTAGAAGATAGGATTCATTATCAAGATATTGCATAATTTGAGGAAAATGACACGGCAGCGAAATTTATATGTGGGGGTAAATGAAAAAAATTTTCTGTTATCACGTTAAGGTAGGCAATAAATCAGTGCCAAGAGACTAACAGAAGAAAAAAAGGTTAAAAAATGGATCCCAGCATTCCACCAAAGGAAAAGCCTTCGTCTCCGGCGATATCATGCTCCCGGGGCCTATCCATGTCCCTGGTTACTTCCCAGCAGTCATAAAAATTGCCATCGCCATTGAGATCGCCATAGGCACGCATGGTTCCTGTAGCGGTTATTTCATACTTGTAATATTTGCCGATGTAATAGGTCCCGGCGGTTGTGAATCCCGGTAACAGGGAAATATTCGTCGTTGTAGTGCCGCTTTCAACGAAATATATTTCCTGGGCGGCTTTTATTTCCATGAGCGTGCTGATCGCCTTTGTCTGGCGGGATTTACTTAAATGGTTAAAATAGGCCGGGGTTGCCACAGCAACAAGAATCCCGATGATCGCAAGAGTGACCATCATCTCGATAAGCGAAAAACCAGGGCTTCTGTATTCGGATCGAAGTGTAATCATAACTGTTTGTCCCTGTGTAAGTAAAAAAATCTGATTACCACTGAAATTCAGCCGGCAAAATTTGCTGATACTGTTTGAAAAAATTAAATCATCCCGAAGTCATTCCCGCCTGCGAGGGAATGATGCAAAAAAAAGGCTGAAAATTAGTGGTATTAAAAAAAATGTAAAGAGGAGTGTACTGACCGGATAATAGCAGAATCTTGGTTGAATGTGAAGCGTTAAGGCTTTTGGCGGCGTTAGGGATGTGGAAATAAATAACTTACCCATCTCCCATCCCATCTTTAGGCCATCTTCGATAAAGTAACCACTTTCAAAATCCTCAACGTAGCCCGGCTATGCCTGCGGTTTTAAAAGTGGTTACTTGATCGAACCTAACCTAAATCTGAGCGCTATATGGGTAAGTTATTTATTTCCACATCCCTTAGTTCGTAACGTAGCGATAGTGTTGTCCGATCAATGATTCGGCTGAGTCTGATCCACGCCCGAGTGTTTTGATATCGTATATGACATGTACTCCTCCTGCGCCCGCGCTTTTTCCAACGCCCTCATATCCGGCGGACATCTGGATGGCGCCGCCTGTTGCCAGCATGGACAGCAACCTCTGAATGATAATATCGGCCGCAATATCACCTGTCATGTTCACGACGCGACTACCGGAGGGGTTGGCTTTCATGTAAAAGTCACCATCATCGATAGTAACAGTACCGTTGTATGATGTTGTATTCAGGTGGGGATACGTGTCTCCTGTCCAGCCGGCGTCGAAAATATTTTCTTCCAATATTTCGGTTGCGGCGCTGGAACCGGACTCGGCATAACCAAAGGATACGGCTTTGAATTTCTGGTACCCGGCAATTCGGACATCCATGGACGTGTCGCTGCTTATCCCCACGGCCATGAGCGACACGATCATGATGAGAAGCAGCGCGGAAATCAGGGCCATGCCCCGTTCGTCTGAATATGCCGGTTTTATCTGGTGTCTCATCGGTTGACCCGCACCTGTGTGAGTGTGATGGAACGAGGAGTGCCGGCTTGATTCCAGGTTCCGGTAAATGTGATCAGTTTGGTGTATTCACTCGGGCATTTATTACGGACCGTGTATGTCCCTGCCACAGTGAAGCCATCAATCTCAAGATTTTGGGCAAGAGTATGGGTCCCGGCGGTAAGATCATTGGATTCAAATTTTTCAATAAGCATTTCTTCTAAATGACCGCTTGTAAGGAGCACGCTTTTTGTCATCTCGCCGGCAT
>JAYEGR010000153.1:0-6781 GCA_034659175.1 Thermodesulfobacteriota bacterium
TCGTGCTCGTGAACGTTAACGAGTCGGCTATATTGATCGCAATGGCCATGAATTTTATTGAGACTTTATAAACATCTAATTTTTCGTGGTTTAGCATATGCATATTAACTTCGTTTACGTGTACGTTCACGAGCACGTTCACGAGCACGATGTAACGGGTCTTTGACCCGTATCCCGACTTTCAGTCGTTAATTCAACCCACCGTCTTCAGACGGTGGGTGTTGAGTTATTAGAAACCGTGATCACCTCTGCCTTTCGCAGCACAACATTCTGGTGCGTGTCCATGTAGCCGGCCTTTTCGATCTGGAGAATATGCTCGTTTTCCAGTTCATGGTTGACTTCCGTGCCGATAATTTTGCAAAGGTCCATCCGGGCCGTATTGTCTGAAAGATCGATCGGCGTTATATGATTGGCCTTTAGAAGCCGAAGCAACTTTCGGTTGATTGTGCGAAAAGACTTGACCATCCGCATGGCTGTCTTGTCCAGAATTTCTTCCTTGGCACGGATTGTCTTTTCCAGATTGTCAAACGCGTCCAGGATTTCAAAAAGTTCAATAAATAATTTTTTTTCTTTGGTTTCAAAGGTATATTTCTGTTCATGAAGAGATCTATTCATCTCGGCGATATTGAGCTGAAATTCGATCATTTTTTTCTTCAGGAACTCTTTTTCTTTTCTCATGGATTTGCGTCGAACAGGATCAATCGTTTCAAATCGGCTATATCAGGCCGTTTCCCTGGTTGATGAGGTTTGGTTTCCGCTCTGCGCTGGTTGCTTTCGACAAAGTAGAGAAAATCTAAAACAGCCTTGGATGCCGGGTCCAGGAGTTGCTTTTGGGCTAGAGCCACTTCATGGCCTGAAAATTTTCTTTCCCGCAGAGCCATTGCCGCAGCCTGAACAATTTCCCGCTTGCCGGCGCTCCGATCAACCCCCAGTATCTTATACGGATTCATTTCATTTCCTCTCTGTTCCTAATCGATTCAGCTCTTCCGAGAGATCATCAAGAACAGGATGATAGCTATCCACTGTTAAACACCAGCCATACATGTCATTGAGGATAAGGATTTTCTCTGATTTTTCCATTTCTGAGTTACTCAATGCCTCGATGTTGTGCTTTATAAAATTAAAAAATACATTATATGGCTCCTCATATTCAGAGTCCAATACTATCCGGCAGGCCTTGTTCATCTTTAGCTTATCAATCGCCTGATGGAGTTTGATGAGTTCCAGATTTCGGTCCACATCACGCAGAGTGATTCGGGCCGCCTCATTATCCGGATCCAGTGCCAGAGCCTTTTTTAATGTGGTATTGAGCGTCTTGATATTTATCCTGTTATTGTTATGCAAATAAATACTGTTATGGGCCATGATGGCGGACAGGGCCTTGTTTATTTCGGTTGACTGCCGTTTTTTCCGTACAGCCTTTAGAACTTCTTCATAATGTTGCAGGGCGGGCGCTTCATAGATATCAAACGCATTCCCGGTAAGTTTCTTTTCCGGACCGGACGCCTTGTCAAAAAGCGGTGTTGCCAGAGTGAGGTATTTTACAGCATTTTTCACATTGCCGGAATGCAGACAATGGAGTCCATATTCAAACTGGATTCGTAGTACGGCAAACTCGGTGAATTCATCCCGGCTCGTAATTTCATTAAGTTCATTAAGGGCCTGCTCGTATTTTTCATTTTCAACATTTAAGAGACCTTTTGCGGCAGATGAAAAATAGGACCCGGTTGTAATGTGATGTTCCGTATTACGGAAAAAGTCCCGGTTCGCCCGAATCAATTCCGCCATTTGGGCGGACTGGTCGAAATAGACGGCAAACCGCGGTGTGCACACCGGAGGTCCATCTCGTTGATCTGCTGATAATTCATAAAGGTCTTCTATCACTCTCCTCTCGGTCCGCCACAGGTTCAGAGCATTTTTCGCTTCAGGGCCGCCGGAGTCGGCATATTTTTTTACCAGCTTTTCGGCACGTTTGATTAGTTTTTGCCGCAGGTCGTCCCTTTCTTCCCGGACTACCGGATATTTTTCCAGAATCCCGGGATGGTGCAAGGCTGTCAGCCAATACATTGTAAAATCGTCAACCATGCGCCGCGATGGATTATTTCCCAATTCCTCCATAAGCCGAAAGCCGGCCTTGGCGCGGAGTTCAAGCAGGTCGATATCTGTTTCCGTGATATTGTGGAACAATTCAATAATGGTTTCATAACGTTCTTCCAGCCAGAGACGCTCTACAAATCCAGCCCTGCAATATTCCATTAATCTTTTAAGATCCGGATGATCCGTAAAATGCAAAACCTGCCTTGCCTCTTCATACAGCATGGCGGGATCGTTATCATTTTGCAACCGGTCGTGGAGATTGTTGATCCATAAAGATATGACAAGTTTTTTTTGTGCGGCAAAATCAGGATGTCCGGAATCAAGGCCCTCCCATGTCTGCAAACAATCATGATAGCGGCCTTGCTTGGCTAAAGCCAGTCCAAAATCATAAATATCCCGGGGCACGGAAAGCGTAATGCCTTCATAGGAAGAGACCGCCTCCTTCCATTTTTCAGCCATAACCAGGCAATGGGCCTTTTTGCACCGCATTTCCTGACTTTTCTCAGAAGCCTCAAGCTGCCCGTAGAGTTCGGCCGCAGCCGGATAATCACCTTTGTTTTCCGCCATTATTGCCTCATTGACGGAATCCCGGCCATGTAACTCTTCGCGCAGTTCTTTTATTTTTTCCTGGAGCCATTTTTGACCGGTAATTTGATAGGCTTTCTCAAAACACGTTACGGCCTCTGCCTTTTTGTTCTTTTTAAGGTGTTTTCTCGCCTTCTTGATCAGTTCCTTTGCATTACGTCCGGCGATCTCCTTTTTACAGATCTGAATTTTTGCAATGATCTTATCCTGCTGAAGATCCCGATTCGCCTTTTCATATTCCTTTTTGGCCGCCTGAAAATTTTCCTTTGCAAACATTTTTTCAGCCCGAGCCAGAATAGCTTGCGGGGATTGTGCCTTTTTTTTCATGATCTTTAATTCACTCGTAAATATTCGGCTTGATGCCGGAAAATAGCTAGAACTACCAAATTGTAAATGTTTGGCAGCGCTTCACAGGGAGGTGAGCAGGCTGATCAGCTATACTTTGGTATGCTGGGCAGCCTGATCGCCTTCCTGTGGAGTGCTGCCGAATATTTACATTCACTCCAGTACAATCGTAATCTTATTGCCGGGCTGCAACTTTATATCAGGATTAAGGTCAATGATCTGGTTTGTAAATGATTCGGACCTGGAAAATTTTCCAGCAACCGACTTTAAGGTGTCACCATCACGAACCATGTAATCCCAATAGATTTTATTACCTTTTTTTTGAATGATACGGGTAAAGGTCTTTTCTGCGATTTTCGCATCCCTTAGCACCTTGATCCTGACCCCGTCTCCAACATGGTAAATGGATATATGTGGATTATGTTCCAACAGAACCGGATAATATTCCCCTGAACCATACTGTTTTTCAGCAATAGTCCACAAAGTATCCTTGGCGTGGGCATGATAAATAAAAAATTCCGCAATGTCATCGCGGTTTTCATTGAGCGGATTTTCCTCTGATCCCACAGGCTCTATCTCCTTTATCTCGCATGAGGCATGGTGTTCAGCAGGGATTTTCAAAAGGTGAATGTCCGGCTTTGATGCAGCCGCGGCTTCAGGGTGGTCTGAAACGACTGCAACATCATTCTGCCGGGTTGGGAGTTGATCGAGGAGCCGCTTGTGCAGGTCCACCAATCGTTCATGAAGTTTTATCGCAGGATCCGGAGCATGGTTTTCTTGTTTCTCAAACCATGTCTCCACCTGCTTTATACCGGATACAACATGTTGCAGACCGAGCAGGTGCAGAACAGAGAAGACACCGACCAGGGCAACCAGTATCCAGGTAATGAAAAATAAAGTCTTCCGTGGTTCCGGAACCTTGCTGGCAGCAACCGGATATGAATCCGGAAGAGAATCCAGAATTTTAAAACAGGTCAGGTCCGCATCACACTGCGGGCATTGTTTTTTGTCCTGCTGAATATGATCAAACCCGCAGACCGGGCATGAGATTTCCTGTACCATCAATTCGGTTATTTCCGGATATCCTTGTATATGGCGCCGGTTCTATTGTAATCTTCGTCTCGGATTGCGCTTGCCTCGGGCATGATTTCATTAAACAGTGAAACGGTCTTGTCGTGATCTTCCTCGGAAACGGCCTTTAGAATATCCTGAATATACCTGAAAAATTTGGGTGCCTTGGCCGGATGCGTATCCATACAGATTTCACCGGCATTCTGGATATCCATCAAAAGGTTCACAGGCCCCAATTCCTCGATTCTCAGTGTGTCTTGAAGTTCTTTCTCAGCCCTGACATTTTCTTCATAGGTTCCTTTTTCATCCATTTCTTCCAGGCGCTTTATTTTTTTTCTAATAAGATTTTGATTTTGAGATGAAATAGCAGGGCTGAAACTTTCCAGCATAGCCTCGGCGTAATAGATGGACGTCTTGCTGCTAAGGTCATCAGCAGCCATTTTTGCGGCCTTGTCTATCTTCATGGCCGCCAGGTTATAAAGATTTTCATTTACCTGATTCGTTTCCGGGTCCACTACTTTGTTGATATCACGTATTGCGGATAAGGAGCGGTGAAGCAGGTCGATCATCGTCAAATTCTTATATTTTTTTTCGTTGGCCTCGGTTATGGTCTCTTCCAGGGAGAGGAACAGTTTTTCATCCGCCTTGCCCCTGGACAGGGTCTTTGACAACTGAATCTCATCATTTTCCTTTATGGCCGCGCTGACCTCGACCAGGTTATTTTCATCAATATTCAGGGTAAGTTCTACATGGAGCGCTTCATCATCTTTCTTTTCCTCCAAGTCGTGCTTAGAATCAATCCCCAGCCACAGATCGCCGATGGATTCATCTTCATCGTTCACTATGTTATAGAACTTCATATGGATCAGCTTCTGCTTCGGGTGTACCAGCTTAAAGACCTCGGTTTTTGTGCATGGCAGCGGTGTATTCTGTCCCACGAGAAGGTGACGTTCGTCGTTTTCCAGGTGAATATAATAATCATGAGCCGTGGAATGAACTATATCAAGAACACCATTGGAAATGGTATATTTTTCAAGATCAAATCCACATTGTGCGCAGGAAGTGTCTGTCTGGGATACTTCGACCCCGCATTCCGGACATTCATAGGTGTCGGCCAACCGATGGCTCAGGATGGCCGCGCCCTCGGCAATAGCCAGCATGGGACGTTCGTGGACCATGACCTTGTCTTTACCGAATTCCTGCTCCATCGCCTCTATCACGCGCGGAATCCGCGAACTTCCTCCCACCAGTAAGACATTATCAATAAGGTCCGGGGTAAAGTGGATCTCACTGATTATTTTCCTTGTAAGCTTGATAATGGAGTCAATCATGGGCTCGATGATTGTATTGAATCGATCCCTGGTCAGTTTAACATCAACATCCACGGCATCCCCATCCTCATCACGGAGTATGCCCAATATCTCGATATATGCCTCTTCGCTATCGCTTAGTATGATTTTCGCCTTTTCCACTCCTGCCTTTAATTCTCCGAGAAAACGGTTCTTCAGTTTTTGAGGCTGACCTTCCAGAAATGCCTTTATGTCTTTGATCCCGTTTTCCAGGCCGGTTTCGGTAAGTACATAATTCGTGATAAGACGGTCAATATCCTCACCCCCGAGCCACATGTCCCCTCCCTTGCCCTGTTCGATAAACTGGCCCCCGCTTATGGTCAGTACCGAAAGATCAAAAGTGCCTCCGCCAAAATCAAAAACAAGCACGGTCCTGGCCTCATCATTTTGTATATTGTCAACCCCGAAGGAGATGGCCGCGGCAGTAGGTTCCGGCAGCAGCCTGCGCACCTTTAAACCGGTCAGAGCGGCCGCAGTCCTGGTCCCGTGTTTCTGTTTATCATTAAAATAGGCGGGTACGGTAATGACGGCGTATTGGACTTCGCTGTTCAGAGATTCTTGGGCATCATTTTTAATTTTTTTCAATATGGTTGCTGAAATCTCCTCAGGGGTGAACTCCTGACCGCCAAGTATAACTGCCAGGCTGTTTTCCGAACCTTTTGAATGACGCTTCAACTGATAGTGTATCCGTTGGTCCTGGATAACCTGCTGTACCTCTTTGTCATTATAGTTTCTCCCCATGAGCCTTTTAATAGCCGTAATGGTGTTTTCCGGATCTTGTTTCATCCATTCCAGAGCATGTTTGCCTACAACAAAATCCGGTTTCCTGAAAATTTTTTTTTTTATGGTCACACAGGAGGGAGTGATGAAATCTCCTTCATTGTTTTTGAGTACCTCGGTGTGTACTTTTTTTATTGCTGCTACAGAATTCGTAGTTCCCAGATCAATTCCTATTGACTTAGACATTATTCGTTACCTCTTGAAAATTATTATCAGGTTAGGGATGTGAAGTTGTTTGGTACTCCATCCCTAATCTTTTTTTTGCATAAAGTCCTAACCCGGATAAACTGGAATTCTTTAAAGGTCCCGGACTATTTTCAGTACCCCTCTGAGGGGTATAAGTAACTTCACGAAAATATTTTCCGCCACTCATTTCAGCACCCCCTTGAGGGGGTAGAAACGCGCAGAAAATATTTTTTAAGGTACTAAACCCAAATAAATAACATTTTTACAACCAAAACGGAAGGTAATGATTCAAAATGAATTTCAGAAATTGCATTTCTTTCGACAGCCTGTTTTTTCAAACACAATCGGTTGCTGCATTGTTGCCGGAA
>JAYEGR010000154.1:0-22708 GCA_034659175.1 Thermodesulfobacteriota bacterium
GCGGCAGGATTTCTCCTGCCGCCTTTTTTTATGTATCGGAAAAACAAAGTTTCTCTCCATTTTGACAGATAATTTGTAATCGGAATAACCCGGCACTGGACTTGACGCCAATAGGCGCGGCGCAAGTTAGTTAAATGTTAGTGAGTGGTAAATAGGGGACAGACCACGTTTTGTGATAGCCAATCAAGTGAAAGAGTGATAAATTATATTTATGCCTCGACAACCCCACATTATCATACCCGGCGTTCCCCTGCATCTGATCCAGCGCGGAAATAATCGTCAGTCCTGTTTTTGACGAGGATTACTGTTGTTACCTTGATTGGTTGCAGCAGTATAGCCGTGATACAGGCTGTTCCGTACATGCCTATGTGTTGTGATGACCAACCATGTCCACCTTTTTTTGACCCCGGCAGATGCTGACAGTGCCGGAATGCTAATGAAACGTTTGGGGCAGCGGTATGTACAGTACGTCAACCGTACATATCAGCGTAGCGGGACTCTCCGGGAGGGGCGTTTTCGTTCCTGTATTGCCCACAACAGGAGGAGTATCTACCGGCATGTAGCGGTACATCGAACTGAATTCGGTCCGTGCCGGTATTGTTGCACGCCCTGGCGAGTATCGCTGGTCAAGCTCGGTTACAATGGGCAGGGCGAAAGAGCTGACTTGTTAAGTCACCATTCAGTCTATCAGGGTCTTGGCCGAACCAGTGAAGAAAGGCAGGCCGTCTACCGGGAACTTTTTCTTCATGAGTTGGAGCCTGGTGTCGTTGACCGGATTCTTCAGGCAACCAACGGGAATTTTGCCCTTGGCAACCAACGGTTCAAAGAAGAAATAGCCGCCATGCTTGGCCGCCGGGTAACTCCCGGAAAAACAGGCAGGCCGCGAAAGAAAACAGAGAAGAAGGAGGGTGACGGATAAACGTGGTCTGTCCCCTATTACTACTATTACTTATTACTCTTTATACGGCAAGCAACATGGCATACATGTTAAATGGATGGACGAGAGAGGGAAAGGCAGTTGTTGCGTTGCGCGACCTTTGACATGATTCGTTGCAAATTCCGTGGCATGGCGAGCCTGGGAATATGGGCAAAACTAACCGTTCCGTTCCGGGTGCTCCCCTGTCAGCTTTGGAACGGAACACTTATGAATAGCTTCAACATACTGAAATTACTGGCTAAGAAAAAAAGACTACTGGCCGTCAAGCAATAATCATGCCGCAAAATTAGCACTGCACGGAAGGTGCAACAAGAACAGCAAATCCGTGCCAATGGTCGCGTAACGTAACAGCAGTCACGGAATTTTATACTTGGGTCACCACTACACAGTCGTTCGCAATCCAAAAGATGAGCTGAAAACCGGCACTTTTAACGCTATGCTTAAGCAGCTTGGCTTGAAGAAAGAAGATATTTAATAAAGGTTTATCATGAACAGATTTACTTATCCTGTTATCTTGACACCAGATGAAGTGGACGGCGGTTTTACCGTTATTTTTCGTGATGTGCCGGAGGCTATCACCCAAGGAGATACGGTAAATGAATGTCTGACTGAGGCTGCTGATTGCCTAGAAGAGGCTATAGCGGGGCGTATTCGCCGTGGTGACGAAATACCTGTTCCATCTAATTGCAAGGAGAGCGAGGAGTTAGTTCCCGTCCCCATACAAACGGCCATGAAGGCCGCTCTTTATCTGGCTATGAAGGAATCAGGCATTTCCAAATCCGAACTTGCCCGTAAAATGAGTACCCACGAGAAAGTGGTACGTCGTATTCTCGATCCACACCATGGAACCAAATTTCCGACAATGGAACGTGCGTTGTTTACCTTGGGTAAACATGCCGAATTACATGTCACCTAACCCAGATAAACTGGAAATTTTTAAAGGTCCTGGATAAGTACCTTAACAGTTGCGTGTAACTATTTAAAAATATTTCACCTTTTTGATTTCTTGCCATAAAAAACAAGAAAATTACCACTAAGGTACTAATAGATTTCTTACGACAAAAAAATGGGGCGGATGTATTTCATTCATCGCCTTCGATGAACCAAACGGAAAAAATCGCCGATATGCTCCCAAAAAATATGATTATTTCAACGAATGACCCACTGGTTAGAGAAGCAATATATCATGCTTATAGGGGGCGTTATTTTTATACTGGTCAGCCCGTTAGGTCAGATTGGGGTCGGGTCCACGCTAACCAATTGATATAATAGTAGAATGCTGAATTTCGTGTTCTGTAACTAGTTGATATTACTAGGCCGTACAGTCAATTTTGGGGCCAAAATGGGCAAAAAACGTTAGCCCAAGAAAGGAAAGATTATGGAAAGAATTGATTTTCCTGATATCCGATGTATGCAATACAAGCCGAATATTTAAAAATTTAAATAGGGGAGGGTACCCACTTTGAACAGTTACCAAATAGGTTGTCCTTCTTCATTTCATAATAGCTACTTTTTCGAATCTTTTTTAATTTCTTCTATCATTTCCCGCAATGGAAAACCGTCAGGCCCACGTGCATCAGGGGCGATCTCAAGGAGTTCCTTCCAGACCTTTACGGCATTGTCCACCTCTTTCAGATCATTAAAAAGTGTGATGCCTTTGTTGAAACGCGACTGTTGGTGACCAGGATCTATGCTGATTGCCCGTTCAAATGCCGAAATGGCATCATGATGCCTGCCTGCCCGGCGATACATGACTCCCAGGTCTGTCCATACATCGGCATTATTCGGGTTTAGTTCCAGAGACTTGTTGTATGCCTTTATGGCCTTTTCAGGCTGATTGGTATCAAAATATGTATTTCCCAGCTTGATCCATGCTATGAAGTTTCCAGGATTTTCAGTTACTTCACTTTCCAGGTTAAATATAGTTTGGGCTTTAGCCTCTGGAATGATCCGGTTCCGGGTCGGTACCTCCTGTTTTTGAGACACAGGCTGAGGCTGAGGCAGTGTCCGGACCGCGGAATCAGGACCGGATTTATAAACCGTAAAGACAACACCACTAATGAAACCAGCAGCCAGAGCAATCAATGCAACAACCAGCATTGTTTCCTTTTTCACGTATCCGTTTTTGCTCATATCTCTCCAAACATGCCTTCTCAAGTACTGTTTTTGTGGTAGCTTAGGAACAGAGAGGAAATAAATTGATCAAAATTCCATCTCATCTTCAGGCCATCTTAGGCCGGCTCTCAATCACAAAATCCTCAACGTAGCCCTGCTACGCCTGCGGTTTTGTTCAATTTATTTACGACCTGTTCCTAAAGTATTTAGATCCCAATAAGACCGGTTGATTGCGGTTCAAGGTTTCACGTTAGGGTTGAATTGGGAAAAATTTCGACCAAATAAACCCCTTAACCCTGAACCCTTGAACTCCTGACCTTTGAACCTTTATAAAACATATCATACACATGTCAAACAGATGAAGGAAAAAATTTTTTTGATGGGCCGCATTCGCGAAATATTGCTGGATCAAATCTTACTTAAAGGGTAAAATGCCTTTTTTTTGAGCCAACCCTTAAATTTCAGGAGATAGAACCCATGCCACGTTCCGCCCGACCTTTCGGCCCTGCCGAAAAAACCGTAGATGCTATTGACCGGAAACGTGAAAAAGAGAGATGGATGATGATCCAGGCGGCATATAAAAACGCCGATGAACTGGCAACCAGGCTGGTACAGAGACTGCTCGACCAAAAAATTCTTGAAACCACTTCAGACCGGGATCTTCGGGAAGTATTTGCAAAGATGTTAATGAAACTGTCTGATATGGAAGATTTTGACATTCAATTCAAAATAGCCCCTTTAAGGGGGTTGACCAACGACCCTAATTTTATCAGTCTTTACATCACCCAGTACATTGTTGAAGATGTAATCAACCACCCAAAGGTTCAGGATATTTACGGTGATGACCTGGAAATATATCAAACAGTTGACTCGATCATGTCTCATATCCGCCCGCAACTGTAATACCTATTAGGTTTCGGGTTCAAGGTTCAAAGGTTCAAGGTTTATTTGATCGGAATTTTTCTGTTCAACCTTGAACCCTTGAAATGGTGCGTAAAACGCACCCCTACATTGTTAAACGATGCTGAAATCTGGTAAGCCCGGCAGGATGCATTTCATGTTTTACAGATCATAACCTTAAGGCTCCTTCCCGGCTCCCTTTATGAGGATTTTCCAGGGAGGCGTAAAAGTCTTATAGGCATTCAGACGTTTGACATATTCGTCAAGATCAGGGTGGACGCCCTGTTTTTCGATAAGGGCTATGGCCTTTTTTTGTGCAGACATTGCGTCCTTGAACCTGCCCGCCTCTGCGTACGCAGCCGCCAGTGTATCCAGGAAGTCAGGTCTTTTATCAAGTTTAACCAATTTCTCTGCAACCTTTACAGCCTCAGGGCCGTTTCGGGTTTTTTTATTCGGACATACAGCCAGAAGCCACGCAAGCTGGTTGTAAGCATTTTTGTATTCCGGGTTTAGTTGAACAGCCTTTTTGTAATCGAAAATTGCTTTTTCAAACACTGTCTTTGCCGCCCAGGCAAAACCACGGTTGAAATATGCCTTGTCAAACTTGGAATTTTTTTCAATAGCGCTTGTATAATCAGCTATTGCCCTGTCATAATTTCCTTTCCTGAACCATGCCGCACCTCGGCTGTTGTATACCAGGTAATGAGGTCTTATCTTGATTACCTTATTAAAATCGGCAATGGCACGTGAATAATCTCCCCTTATGGACAATACAACTCCCCGGTTATAGTAGGTCAGATAATGGGGATCTATTTCAATCGCACGAGTGTAGTCGCTGATTGCCCTCCCGTATTCACCTTTGGTCGTAAAGGCATAGCCGCGATTATTATAGGCAAGTCCATATTCAGGGTCAATTGCAATCGCTTTTGTGTAATCATCAATGGCCTTTTGGTATTCACCCCTGTCCGCCCATGCGTAACCACGGTTATTATAAGCCAATGCATATCCCGGATCAACGCTGACTGCCATGGTGTAATTTTCTATGGCCTTGTCATAGTTCCCACTGCCGGCCATTGCAAAACCCAGGTTATTATAAGCGCTCGCATAGTAAGGATCTATTTTAATTGCCTTATTGTAATCATCAATTGCCTTTTCGTAGTCGCCTTTTCTTGCCCATGCAACCCCCCGGTTGTCGTAAGCAGCCGTATATTCAGGATTTAGCTCAATCGCTTTTCCATAATCCGTGATTGCGTGATGATAATTACCTTGGAGCGCCCATGCAAAGCCCCGGTTATTGTAAGCCTCGGCAAATTTCGGATCAATTTCGATCGCACGAGTATGATCTGAAACCGCGCTTTCGTATTCACCCTTATCGGTCAGGACAACGCCTCGATTGTTATAGGCGTCCCTAAACCCCGGATCTATTTCGACAGCACGATTGTAGTCATCAAGAGCCCGGTCATAATCGCCCTTACGGCCCCAAACATAACCTCTCTGGTAGTATGCGGATTCATATTTTGAATCAATCTCAATTGCTTTTGAGTAATCGTCTATGGCCTGGTCATAGCTCCCTTCACTGACCAGAATAAAGCCACGATTAAAGCAGGCCAGGGCATAAAAGGAATCAAGTTCAATTGCACGGGTGTAGTCTCTCTTTGCGCCATCGTGGTCACCGGTTGCGGCCAGGGCAACCCCCCGATTGTTATAGGCAACCGCATATTTTTTATTCAACTCTATAGCCCGGTTATAGTTTTTAATCGCCCCATTAAAATCATCCTGGGCTGCCAAGGCAAAACCGCGGTGGTTAAATGCCTCTGAATTCTCGGGCGATTCATCAATAACCTTTGTGAAGGCGTCCGCCGCCCCCTTGTAATCCCGGGAAAACGACAACAGCATCCCCTGCTCGAACCAATTCTCCTGACAAAGTGCATGACCAGGGAGAAACATACAGACTATAGTTGAAAACAGATTTAAAAAAACCTTGATCCTCTTCATTCACCCTTTACCCTTTCATAACCGTTCCCCGCAGAGAACATAGCGGCCCTACGGGCGAGCTGTTAAGCTGTTGAACCTTTGAACCCCTGAATCTCTGAACCTCTCAAGACAGTGCATTTCTGACCATTTTAGAAAGCGAGGACACCCTGATAGGTTTCTTCATGATACCGCGGAATCCAGCTTCTTTCACATCTGAAGACGATACGACATCCGGGTAGCTGGTTAATAGAATTACAGGGAGGTCAGGCCTGATCCCGGCAAGCTCTGTTGCCAAAACGGTTCCCATCATTACCGGCATTGTATGGCCGGTAATCACAAGGTCAAATTTGTTTGGATCTTTACGAAATATCTCCAATGCACCGGCACTGTCGGTATGTACTTCAACCATGTATCCCAGAAATTTCAATATACGTCTGCCTATTTCCACTATCTGCATATCATTGTCGACCAGCAAAATCCGCTCGTTTCCGCCGGACAGAGAGAGGGGCGTTGCCTGATCTTCCACTGCCACGGATCTCCGGACTTCCGGCAGAAAGACATGAAATGAGCTTCCTTTGCCCGGCTCGCTTGTGACAACTATCTCACCGCCATGATCTTTAACAATGCCGTGAACTACTGCCAGGCCCATTCCAGTCCCAACCTGGACAGGCTTGGTGGTGAAAAAGGGCTCAAAAATATGCGCCATGGTCTCAGTGGACATGCCGGACCCAGTGTCACTCACTGTCAGCCCGATATAGTTCCCTTTTAGATTGGGATTAGATTTCAGGATTGCCATGTCAGCCGTTATGTTTTTCAACTCCACCCGGAGTACTCCATCTTTTTTTCCAATAGCCTGAAACGCATTCGTACAGAGATTCATCAGCACCTGATGAATCTGAATCGGATCCGCCAGAACGAATCCGATGACCGGATCTATGTCATCTTTTATGGTTATGGTGGTCGGCAGGGTAGCATGCAGGAGCTTTACAACCTCCTTGATAATGGGACTGATTTTGATCTCGGAACGTTCGGTCTCCGATCTGCGGCTGAATGTTAAAATTTGTTTGACCAGTTCCTTGGCGCGATCCCCGGCTTTAAATATCTCACCGACATATTTTCTCGCGGGATTGCTTTCATCCGTCATGTGGTGCGCCAGTTCAGCGTTCCCCATGATAGCGGTCAGGATGTTGTTAAAGTCATGGGCTATCCCCCCTGCCAGTGTGCCGATGGCCTCCATCTTCTGTGCATGGCGCAGTTGTTTTTCCAGGTCGGCTTCATCAGTTACATCACGCCTCACGGAAACATAATGGATTATTTTACCGGATTTGTCATGCACCGGACAGATGGATCCCTCACATTTGTAAATAGAACCATTCTTTTTTTTGTTGATCAGCCTGCCCCGCCAGATTTCCCCGCGACGCAAGGTCTTGTCAATTTCCGAATGAAATTCTGCAGCATGTTTCCCGCTCCGCAAAAAAACCGTGCTCTTTCCGATAGCTTCATCCTTGCTATATCCGGTGATTCGCTCAAATGCCGGATTCACGTAACGTATTTTTTCATCACAATCCCAGATTATCACGATCTCCGCCGCCTGTTCAATGGCTGTCGACAGGAGCTGTAATTCCTTCTCTGAATCCATTTTCTCAGTGCGGTCATACATTTGCCCGATAACGAAACGCATCCTGCGGCTATCGTCCTGCACAGGCTCTAACTGCATCCAGAGAGGAAGAATGCGGTCGTCGGCCGCAAGGCACTCGATCTCTCCTTCCCAACTTTCACCTTTAGATAAAGCGGGGAACAATTCATGCTCAAGCCGTTTCGCCGCCTTGGGAGGGTGATAATCCCACATTTTTCGAGTTCCCATTTCAATTTGTGACAGGCCAAACAGTTTTTCATAAGCCGGATTGGCATAAATGATCCCGCCTTTAGTATCAAAGACAGCTGTCGGCTTACGGGAAAGTTCAACCACTAATTTAAACAGATCTATCTTTTTTTCAGAATAAATAGATCGAGTCATATCACAACCTTCGACCTTCGACCTTAAGCCTATCCATTCCTTTGGGCTATCCCTTAGCAAGTCACGCTTGAATCCCAATCAATCATTCTCCGGGAAAGGTGTTGCCTGCTTTGGAAGGGGGAGAATAAAGAAAAAGTTGTTACCTTCGGACACAGCCTCGTATCCAGCGTCTCCCTCATGGATCTCCACTACCTTCCGGATGAAAGACAACCCATGGCCTGTACCGGGCATATTGCCGCTGTTCGCCCCCCTGTAACCATCGAAAAAAATAGCCTTCCTTTCTTTAATGCTGATATGCGGGCCTGTACTGAACACATTGAACTTAATCCCGTCTTTTGTATTGAAACTTCCTGTAGTGGTGGATGCAGGGAAATAATTTGGGATTATTTCCCGTCCATATGCCACAGCCTTTCTGCGCCGGCCCTGGTGATTAGTTACTTCCTTGGTGTATTTCACGGCGTTGGAGAACAGGTTTGCATATACCTGGGCAAGGAGACCGACATCAACAGTAAGAGGAATTTCTTCGTAAAGCATGTCTTCAGGTCGCTCAACAGTTATTCCTCTTGACTCGAAACGCTTGCTGTAATGTTCTAACTGGGGCACTATGATCTCACTTTCCACCATACACTTTTTTGTGCGAAGCACCAGTCGCCCTTTTTCAAAATGGTCTCGTCTGAACAGGCTTTCCAGGAACAGACTCAAGTTGGCGTGATACTTCTGTATATCCTGGTGATATGTAGAAAGATCAGCCTCCAGATCAAAAATTTTTTTGTTCAGAATATCAAATGCCCGGGCGCTGACAAGTTTTTCCTCTCTTAATGCGAAAACGGTCTTTCCCAGCTCTTTTAAGTCCATTATTCTCTTCTTGCATGTATTGAAGAAGTGCCTGAAGTACATGTTGGGGATGATGACATTATGTTCAATATCATGAACAAGGGAATTTATGAATTTGATATGACGGATGTTCTGATGGGCAATCATCCGATTGTGAAGATTGAACCCAATACGATTTGAATATTTGATGAAAAAGAAACTGTCTGATTCGTTCATGCGGGAGAGATGCCTTACTTCCAACATGCCGACAAACGGATTCTCGGATTTGGGTGCAATGATATCCTGCTCAACAGAACTTTTTCTTATAATGGGGATTACGTAGGAATCGTGAATTTTGTATGGTTCTTCAGCAATTTGAATATGATCAGGAGCGGACAGGCCTTTTTCAGCAATGCCGTTTTTACTGTCACATACCAGTTCCAGTTTCGAACCCCGACTATTCTCGCTGAACAGATATAGGCATATTTCTAAACCGAGTACCTCAGACGGCACACACACAACAATACGATAAAAGTCCTCCAGGGAATCAAACTCCTGAGCCAATTCAAAAAAAATTTTTAAGATGTCGTTTTTCTTTTTGGTGAAATCATACTGAATAAAATCTTTTCTTTTTTTCCTGACCCGCTTAAGGATTTGTTCGAGATCCGAGTGGGACTCGGCGGCTTTTTTGAGGCTGTTCGGCATAATTTTTCCCCTGGAAGTTTGTCGAAATCATCGCTCTTTGGATTCGAGAATTACCTCGTCGCGCTCGGAAGTCTCCTCCAGGTGAACGTGGACATGTTCGTTTGCGCCAACCGATACATTCACCCCGGTGTAATCCGGCTGGATCGGCAATTCGCGTCCTCCTCTGTCGACAAGTGCCGCCAGTTGTATTGCGTGGGGCCTGCCGAAATCCATAATCGCATCCATGGCCGCTCGAATCGTCCGTCCGGTGAAGACTACGTCATCCACGAGTATGAGTGTCTGACCTTCTACGGCAAACGGGATATTAGTCGTTTTGACTATCGGGTTCTGCGAAACAAGGCTCCAATCATCGCGATACAGCGATATGTCCAGACTGCCGACAGGAATGGTCATACCTTCTCCGGCATAAATGATATTTTTAATTCGATCAGCCAGGGGAACTCCACCTGTATGAATACCTATCAGGGCCAGGCTGTCAACACCATGGTTCTGTTCAAGAATTTGAAGAGCTATCCTGGTCAAAGATCTCTCAATGTCTTCCGCAGACAATATTCTTTTTCTATTATTAACCACTTTTCTCACCGGTTCAGGGGGGCAAAGGTTCAACAGCTCAACAGCTTAACAGCTCAACAGCTCGCCCGAAGGGCGTCAAGTCCAGAAGTATTCCACTCCTTTTTCATGCACTAGATTGATCGCTTCAGGGTATGCCTCGCATTCCGCCTCAAATACCTTGGATGCAATATCTTCGGGCCTATCCTTATCCGTCAGGCTGACGCATTTTTGCACAACAATTGGACCATCGTCATAGATTTCGTTTGCAAAATGGACCGTGCATCCGGTCACCTTGACCCCCTTATCATGAACCGCTCGGTGAACGCGCATCCCATATAGTCCCGGACCGCAGAAAGAGGGGATCAGGGCAGGATGAATGTTCAGCACTGAATATTTCAGATTCGGCGGAGGGTTGTAAAGTTTCAGATACCCTGCCAGACATATAATATCAATGTCATAGTCAGCCAAGACGGCATTGGCGGATTCATTATCTTTTGCATAAAACGCAGGATAGCCGTAATTTTCAGCCTTGGTCAGTCCGAGTACATCAGCAACGTTTGAAATCACAACCTCGATACGGCCCTTCATCGTGCCGTTCATTATACGTTCATGAAAATTATCAAGAGTGCGGCCGGTACCCGACAACAACACCGCGATTTTCATTGCTTTTTCCCTCCTCGATCGTAAATATTCGGCAACACTCCACAGGAAGGCGATCAGGCTGCCCAGCATACCAAAGTATCGAAGTCTGCGCTTATCTGCTGATCAGCCTGCTCACCTCCCTGTGAAGCGCTGCCAAACATTTACAGTTTGGTGGTTCTAGCTATCTTCCGGCATCAAGCCGAATATTTACCCTCGATCATCTTTTGTCGGCTCTAAATCGTAAAATAAGAATCATTGTCGGCATCAACCTTGTCCAGCCATGATGAAATTGCGGTGTCATACGAACTGGTCAAAGCAAAGACCTTGGCCGCAAGACGGAAACGGGTTTTAAGTGTTGTATTGCCTGTTTCCCTGATTTCAGAGATCACCCCAGGGTAATCATCAGGATCAACTATGACGGTCACATCCTGAAAATTTTTGGCTGAAGCCCTTAAAAGCGTTGGTCCTCCAATATCAATGTTTTCAATGGCATTGGCCAGCGTGCAGTCCGGATCAGCGGTCGTTTTTTCAAATGCATAAAGATTGACTGCAACCAGGTCAATCGGTTTGAGTCCATATTTTTCCATCTGGTCTAAATGATCCTGGTTCGTTTTTTTGGCCAGGATACCTCCGTGGACCAGCGGATGCAGTGTCTTCACCCTGCCATCCAGCATCTCGGGAAATCCTGTGAAGTCAGAAACGTCAACTACATCGACACCATTATCCCGGAGTTTTTTTGCAGTACCGCCGGTTGACAGAATTTCGATTCCAAAGTCAGTTAATTCCTTTGCAAAACCCTCAATTCCTGACTTATCGGTTAAACTGATTAATGCTCTTTCAATTTTTCTCATAGCAATTTCTCCGGTTGTATGGCTTTACCTGTAAATTTGTAATGCCATGGCCTCTATTATTCCTTTATTGTTCCTTGCGAGTAAAACTCCTGATAAGACGGCGGTCCCTTTTACCTGGCCGCTTGGCCGGTCCAAACCGTTCAGCAGCCGACATACGCTGCTGTTTCCTTTGGCTTTCACGGGCCATAATGCTTTCTTCGGTTTCCTTGTAAAGCGTTCCGGCCTGCACGGCCGGTCCCCTTTTTGCTGAAAGCTCCTGAACAATGACCACAAATTCGTACTCGCCCTTTTGTATACATAGCTCATCGCCTATGTTTACAATCCGGGCCGGTTTAATACGCACTCCGTTCACACGCACCCTGCCACCTGAAATTGCATGGGCTGCCTGGGACCTAGTCTTGAAAAATCGTGCTGCCCAGAGCCATTTATCGATCCTGATTTTTTTCCCCTCAGACATTTGGAATAACAGCGGGACGGCAAATTTTATGTTATATCTCCAAAATAAATAGTTTAACATGGCGAAATATCATAGTCAATCAAGGAACTGATCCTAACCCAGGTGAACTGGAAATTTTAAAAGGTCCTGGATAAGTTATTTATTTCCACATCCCTAACCCAGATAAACTGGAAATTTTTAAAGGTCTTGGATAAGTACCTTAGAAAATATTTTCTGCCAGAAACGCGCAGAAAATGTTTTCTAAGGTACTAAGGCACTAAGGCGGGTGATACCCGCAACCCAAATTTTTAAAAATTGCTTTGTCCAGTAAATCCGTGTCACCTCGCTTTCAGCTTATGTCAGCGGGGTGCGCCAAAAAATTTCTTGTTTTTTTTGACAGGGTTTCAGGAGTAAGGTACTAAACATCCGACACGAATTGTCCAAGTGGAAGAAATGATTACAGTAACCGATCACGGAGCAGGAAAAGCAGCCTGATGAAACTCAAGACCGTAGGAATTAAAAACATACAATATCCTGTTAAAATAAGGACCAAAACCGGGCAGCTTCAGGATACCGTGGCGAGTGTCACCCTTCAGGCCAATATGCCCCGCCGGTACAGGGACACATGTGTCTCAGCATTTATTTCCGTATTAAATAGATACCAGGATGACTTGAGCGTTAGGATTTTCCCTGAGCTTCTTGAGGAAACCAGGGAGGATCTTCAGGCGGAATCGGCCTTCGTGGAAATGACGTTCCCATACTTTATCGAGAAAAAAGCTCCTGTCACCGGAACTACCAGCCTGATGGAATATACTTGCAGATTTACAGGTGGTAATAGCGGTAATGAGGATTTTGTATTATCCGTCTGGGCGCCTATCACTACACTGTGTCCGTGCTCAAAAGAAATAAGTGAATCCGGCGCCCATAACCAACGGGCTGAAGTAAATCTGAATGTGAAATTCAAAAGGTTTATCTGGATTGAAGATTTGTTGAAAATGGCTGAATCAGGAGCCTCTTGTGACGTATTTTCCGTATTGAAGCGTCCGGATGAAAAATACGTCACCGAACAGGCTTACAACAATCCGATGTTTGTTGAAGATGTTGTGCGCAAAGTGGCTGAATCAGCCCTTGCCCACCCTGACATCTACTGGTTCTCTGTCGGAGCCGAAAGTTTTGAATCCATCCATAAGCACAGCGCTTACGCTTACGTGGACAGCAACGATATACGGTAAGTGAAATAACAGGAGAAGCTAAACCATGATTGATCCGGAACTGAAATACTGCCCCAAATGCGGGGATGAATATCTGTCACACATTGAGATGTGTGCAACGTGCGAAATCACCTTGATAACCGGTCGTGAAAAACTTGAACAGGAAAAGATCACGCAACAACAGATCGAGAGCAGACAGGGCAAAATCACCAATGAGGATGACCTTGTGGCTATTCAGGGCGGCCCTCTGTCAAACATGAAACATTTTGAAAAATTGCTTGCCGAGGCCAGGATCGGAACACTGATGGTCGGGGATGGAAAATCCTGCGGAGGCGGGTCCTGTCCCAGCAATTTTCGTCTATTGGTCAGGCAGGAAGATGCCTACGATGCAATGGAAATTCTGAATATGGACTACGACAAGGCAACTGCCCTTGGACAGCATGACATAAGCCTTAATGATGCGGTTTTCAACCCCCAGGCAGCGGAAACAACCTGCCCGGCCTGCGGACACGGATTCACACCAACGTCGGATATGACGTGTCCGAATTGCGGCCTTTGTTTCGGTTAAACAGTTGCCGGTTAAATTTTGTGCAAAAAATACGGGATATTTCAAGGCTCCGTTTGACTATTTTGCCATATAAAATATGGAACGTTTTCCTGAAGATCTCGGGGCTGATACCAGACGCCCGCGACCAACGTCTTTCTCGGGTCCGTCTGCGACTTCACTTTGACTCGTTTTTGAGCGGCCGGGGCTCGCCACCACCGGGGGGCAGGATACTCTTATCCTCTGAAGCGACCCACACAAAACGTGACTGCGATTTACTTCCCTTGTAAACGGGAACCCGGAAACGGCGCACATGGAAGCTGCAACTCATCAAGAGCTGTTCGAATTCCTTACTCGGCCCAGCCGACCACACAGCCAGACAACCCTGTTTGCGCAACGCTTGGCGACATGCCCAAATTCCTTCATAACCGTACAAACGGCTGTTCCCTGTATCGGTCATCGCGCGGGGACCATTATCGATATCCAGCAGGATCGCATCGAATCTGTCCTTGGAACGTGAGATAAGCTGGACTATATCGCCGGTCTTGAGGTCAATTCGTTCGTCCGCCAGCGGCTGGCCGTTGAGTTCCCCGATGAACTCACGATTCCATTCGACTACAGCATCCATCAGTTCACATACCACCACTTGGGCGTGGGGGCTGAGCATATCGAGAGCCTTGCGCAAGGTATAGCCCATACCCAAGCCGCCGATGAGTATGCCGGGCGCCTTGCGACCAGCCAGATGAGCACAACCCAGCCGCGCCAGCTCCCGTTCCGACTCATGGTGGCGACTGAGCATCAAATCCTCCCCGTTGATCTTGATGAGGAAATCACGGTCATGCTGATAAAGCACCATCTCGCCTCCATCCGGGGTCCGGGCTGTAGCTATTTTTGTTCTCGGTTTCATGGTGGCATCCTTCCGACGGCAAAACGGTGATTCACAGGGGGGTGTCGTTTAGTACCTTTAAAAATTTCCAGTTTATCTGGGTTAGGACTGATTGCGGATCTTGTGTGGGTTGCAAGAGATTCAGGATGGAAGGCTGTTTATGCTCGATCTTCAGGAAATCATAGAGCCGGCTATCGGTACGGCGCACGATCAACCTCGGGGCCAGCCATTCATCAATCGGCATCAGGGCGAACATGGGTACTAGAAACCACGTTGCATAAGCCTGCAGCTCCACTGCGCCGATATGGACACCAGGGCAATAACGAAAAAGATATTGGGATAACTCATCGTAATATAGTCATCCACAGCGTAGATACTGTCACGCCGGGCGAGTCCAAAGGCCAGTGCGCGTAATAATCCGGCGCAGACAATCGCAGACATCCCGTAAGGCCGGAAGGACGTCATTCCTCCGAAGGCGGTTAATTTAAAGGTTAAACGACATTTATTTTCAGTCTCTTAATGCAACAGCCCCGATTAATGGTGCATCAGGGTTTACGATGACGTGAACCGGCATGTTTTTAAGCAGGCCGGACATGCGGCCTTTTCGGGTAAAGGCCTTCATAAAAAGGCCGGATTTGAGTGTAGAGAGTATCCTTGGAGGAATGCCGCCGCCCAGGTATACGCCGCCCACGGAAAGAGTTTTAAGCGCAAGATTTCCCGCCTCAGCTCCCAGGATCGATACAAAGGTATTTAATGCGGCCTTACAGAGTCCACACGGGTTTTTATCATCCAATGCGGCGTCAACTATGATCGGCACAGGATCATCGGCTTCGGCTAATCGTTTTGTCAGCCAGGCCGGTTCATCACCATGTCCGTTTTCCTTGAGGAACGCATAGATGTTTGGAAATCCTATTCCAGAGCAAAGTCGTTCATAACTCACGTGATCGAACCGCGATTGCATAAATCCAAGCAGATCGGATTCAAGATTATTTGTGGGCGCAAAATCCGTGTGTCCACCTTCTGAAGCAAAGACCAGATATCGCTTTCCACTCCATGCAAGAAATGCCTCTCCAAGCCCTGTGCCCGGTGCAATGACTGCAACAGCGCCTTGTTCGACTCCATCACCTTTATTCAGGGTATGCAGGTCATCAGCAGGTATGAGCAGTGGAATGGAACCGGCTATGGCCTTAAGATCGTTCATGATCGTGACGCATGAAAACCCAAAAGCCTCCATCAGCCTCTTTTCTTCTATCACCCATGGAAGGTTGCTTATTCTGGCACGACCGGACACAACCGGACCTGCAACACCCAAATATGCCTCCTTTACATCAAAATCCGTCTGGGACAAAAATTCATCCAATATTTCTTCCAGTCCGGAATAATTTCGACTTTGCAGGGTAATTCGTGCCAACGGCCTATTTAAGGTCACACTTTTTGAAAACAGCGCCAGAGTGGTTTTTGTGCCCCCGATATCCCCTGCCAGAAAAAATTCCGTATCCATTACAGCAAACCTTAGACTTTATGGATGACGCCGCGCTCATCAAGGCCACAGCCCAAATAACCACCTAATATCATTAGCTTTTCGTCAATCCTGGCGTCATTCACAAAGCCTTTGGGTTGACAAAAAAAACTTTCAACAAATTCAACAAGTTGCGGCGTTAACCATGTCAGGGATGGGGGACGAAATAACTTCCCCATCCCTTATATGGTTGACGCCGTTCACCGTTCTCGGTTCACTGTGAACGGTTATTTTTTCTGTTGTGATGCAGACCAATGTTTCTGATGATCAATTTCCTTTTTCCTTGCCTCAGATCTTCTTTTCCTTCGCTTTACCGCTTCATCCGACCGTCTTTTTTCATCATCCGACAGAAGAATCAGGGGAGGGATTTCATCGGGCTTTCCGGTTGGAGTGAGAGCGACAAATGTTAGATATGCGGATGTTATGTGAGAGATCTTGCCTGTTATTAAATTCTCCGCCTCGACGCGTATTCCGATTTCCATGGAAGTTTTGCCCACAGAATTAAGTCTCGCTTTAAGTGTCAGAAGATTACCGAGATAAACGGGATTATAGAAATTAAGCTGGTCAATTTCTGCTGTGATTATCTGTTTGCCGGCATGCCTGACGGCTACCACGCCTGCAGCATTGTCGATGTATTTCATAATAACCCCGCCGTCAACCTTGCCTGCCGGATTAACATCATTTGGCTGTATAACCTGTGAAACTGTGACACTGCTTTCTTTGGCGAGTTTTCCTTTCATTTCAACTCTCCCTCCTGGTAGTCGATGACATTTGATTTTATTAATGTCAGGAGTCATCCTGCCGGTTTTTTAGAGCCGTTGCAACTTCTATGATTATTTTTTCCGAAATTTCGGCCATGGCTCGGCTCATTGCCTTGGTAAGGGCTTGTGGGTTTCGGTCCGTACAGACCTGCCGGGTACTGAAACTCTTATGCAACAAAATACGCTTGTTTACATCAGTTATTTTTTTGTCCTGCAACGTAACAGTCAAGGTAAGAACGGCTTCCCAACCGTTTTCATTGTCCCATTCCAAAAAATCATCCACCGATCCTGACAGGATATATGAGGCGGGAAACTTGGTATAATGCGGAAAGACTGCCTTGAAGAGACCGCTCTGCCTGAAATCCCTTACCAGAAAATGATCCAGAAGCGGGCCCGGCCTGCTTTGCCATTTATGATAAACATACGCATTTCGTGCATATGTTTTGTTCCTGTAAATTATTTGTTTAGTGTCATATGCTGCGGTAACGCCGAAACGTTCCAGCTTTATTGCGACAGGCAGAGGCTTCAATCCCGTGATGTGAGGAGATTCATATTCCATCATATAATATTCGATTTTTTGATGAGACTGATTCAGATTAAGGCAGCCTCCCGGAAAAACCAAAATTATAAGAGCAAAAAGAACAAGAAAAATGCGCGACATCAGGAATCTCCCTGATAAATATTTTTTAGACCAAATGCACATAGGTTGAAGGTAGAAGGGGTGACGAGTTTTTTCCTTCAACCTTCAACCTTCAGTCTAAAAGCCTTCAGCGCAGCTGGTTAGATTAGTCCTGCCGTGGGCTGGGCGGTTGGCCAAAAAGCAGTTGAGACGGCTGGTCGGCTACCATTTCCAAGCCGCGATTCAGGTTATTGCTTGCATCCTCCAGGTTTCTACTGATGGAGAGGAGGGAGCTGTTGAGTTCAAAGAAATACTCCTCAGTGCCGTCTACAAGACCGGCTCCCTTTTCCAGAAACGTATTTACGTTTTCCATGGCCAGCCTGAGATCAGCAATGGATGCCCGGATTGCTTCCCGGTTCTCTTCTATGATTCCATCGACCTTGGCAACAACGGTCTCGATCTTGACAAGACTGCCGGAAGACCGGACCATGAGATCATTAAAAGAAACGGCAGCCTGATCAATTGATTGAATGATCGAATCCCACCGCTTGCTTTCCAGATTTTGATTCAGATTGTCAATTGAGGCATTGAGGCCATTGGATATCCTCTCTAAATCCATATCAACAACAGACTGATTGACGTTGTCAAGGGTCTGCTTTACACGGTCTGAAATCCCTGCCATATCCAGTGAATTGATTTTATCCATTATGTCGTCAATGCCGCGGAAAAGCTCTCTGATATCAGAGGGATTCGAGCTTATAATAGGATATTCGCTCGGAAAATTGAGACGAGGTGAACGGTCCGGCACATTTTCCTTTTTACGGTCAAGTTCTATAAACATACTCCCTGTGATCCCGACCATTGATAACCGGGCCACCATGCCGGATTCAAGTTCAGCGCCTGAATCGATTTTCAAAATCACCTCAATGAGCCGGTTATCCGGCGCCACTGAAATACGATCAACCCTGCCGATTGACACCCCCCTATACTTGACCGGGGAATCCGCATTCAGTCCCTGTACCGATTCGTCGAAATAGGTGGCGTAGAAATGTCCTTCTCTTAAAAAATCGCTCATTCCGAGCCAGATGATCGCCACCATGCCGACACTTATTCCACCGGCCATGAACAAACCGACCATAAATTTGGATTTCCGGTTGTTCATAATAATCCGTCCCTCAGCGTTTACTCCATTTCAACCGCATTTGACCGACGGTTGAAAAACTGTTTCACATAACGATTCCGGCTGTGATCACGCAGGTAGCATGGGTCGCCCTCTGCAATAATTCCTTTTACATTTTTGTCCAGCATAATGACCCGCTGGGCAATAGTAAAGATAGAATCAAGTTCATGTGTCACTATCACCATTGTGGTTCCAAGTGTATGATTCAGGTGAAGAATGAGATTGTCAATTTCAGCGGATGTAATTGGATCAAGCCCTGCTGAAGGCTCATCAAAAAAGAGAATCCTTGGGTTCAGGGCAAGGGCCCTTGCCAGACCGGCCCGTTTTTTCATGCCTCCGCTGATTTCCGAAGGCAGATGATTTTCATAGCCGGACAGGCTGACCAGGGCAAGTTTCATCCTCACCAGCATGTTCACGTATTCCTTTGAAAAATCCGTGTATTCCATAATGGGAAGCGCGATATTCTCGGCAAGAGTCATAGAACCGAAAAGCGCCCCGCCTTGAAACAGGATGCCGATTTGCCTGAGAACCGTATGAAACGCCTTTTCGTCGGGACCGGCAATGTCCTTTCCCAAAATGTTGATTGACCCTTCCCGAGGGCGAACCAGGCCGATAAGATGTTTTAATAATGTGCTCTTGCCGCAACCGCTGCCCCCCAGTATAACAAATCGCTCGCCTTCCCGTATCTCGAAAGTGACACGGTCCAGGATGACGTCGTCACCATATGCGGCAACAAGGCCATCAACCATAATGACGGGCGGTTTCACTATTTTTCCCTATTCCCATAACCGTTCAGAGAGATACCTTCTTAGCGGACTTCTCTGTGTGTAATTGTTTACAGGCGCCCCATATGTACGCTAGCAGGCTGGTGAACTATAGTAAACCTATGTGAATCAGACTGATCGCGTGCAGATGGGGCGCCTGTAAACAATTACCTATTCCCAGTATCTTAGTATCACGACCAAAAGCGAATCAGCCAGGATTATCAGAAAAATACTGGTCACCACGGCAGAGGTGGTGGCCCTGCCGACCGCTGCTGCTCCGCCTCTTACCTGGAACCCTCGAAGGCATCCTGTCAATGAAATGAGCAGGGCGAATATGCCGCTTTTGGCAACACCCCAGAAAACGTCGAACAGAGACAATGTCTTGATCGTCTGAGTCATGTAACCGTTTACCGTTAAATCAAGCATTCCGACTCCAACGATCAGTCCTCCCAGAATCGCAAAGACATCGGAAAAGAGTGTCAAGAGTGGAACGACCAAAAAGGATGCAACCATCCTGGGCACGACCAGAAACAGGTTCGGCTCAAACCCCATTGTGAAAAGGGCGTCAACTTCCTCTGAAATTTTCATGGAACCGATTTCCGCGGCAAATGCGGAACTTGACCGTCCGGCAACGATAATGGCTGTCATTATAGGCCCGAGTTCGCGGGTCATGGATAGAGCGACCAGCGAAGCCACATAGATGTTTGCACCGAACTGCCGGAGTTGCACCGAAGACATAAAGGCCATGATCAGGCCGAGAAGAAAACTGATAAGCCCTACGATCGGCAGAGCCTCGACACCAGTGCTTTGCATGCACAACAGTGTATCCTGCCTGCGAAATGACCTTGGGTGACGGATAATATGGAGAAATGAGAAAACGGTCGTGCCCAGAAAGGTGAGCATAAATTTCAACTCGTTGAAATAGCCGCCGGCGACCTCGCCGAGCCAAGTAAAAGGATCTCGGCGCCGGTAGATTGATTTGTGTTCGAACCGGTCAGTATCCGGCTCCATTTCGTGAAACCGATGTAAGGCAAGGACTGCTTTGACATTGTTGCTGCCATTGATCAGAGAGAATTTTCCATGACTCTTAACAATTATTTTTTTTAAAGTTGCCAGCATGGCAACACCGAAATCGTCAAGATACGAGACTTTCTCAAGATCAACGGTCAACGATGCAGGCGCATCGGAGCGCAACATTGAAGTCAAGGGCTTTATCACTTCATACGAACCGTTTATGCCCAGGCGGCCATCAAAGTAAAGCGTGACTTCACCTGTGCCGTTTCCGACAGTCTTGTAGCTTATAACCCGCGATGTGTTTTCCGATGTCATAACACCAGCTGAAATGCAGAGTTGTTTAGTGGTAATTTTCTTGTTTTTTGTGGCAGAAAAATTCTGAAGTTATATGTGGTGCCTGAGGTGTCACATGTTTTAAGGCACTTATACCCCTCCGGGGGGGTACTGAAAATAGTCCAGGACCTTTTAAAAATTTTCAGTTTATCTGGGTTGGGTAAGCGATCTCAGATGCCGCAGAAATAGATATCAGGGCTTGCCGACTATATAGCCCCACTATAAGGGAGTGCATGCGGTGTTTGTGAACGTTTACGAATACATAGCTGGTTTTCGAGCGAGTCTTGAAAAAAAAGGGCTTGAAATATGTCGTATATTCTTGATTGTTATTACAGCAATACCCGTAAATAATTATAACTCTTAGTTGAAGGTTATATGGGCAAGCCAAACCTGTCAAGCAGAAAGAACCTGTTTAAAAAAACCGGTCAAAGCGGAGTGTATGCCTGTTTATGGCAATGCCTAGACTTTATGGATGACGCCGCGTTCATCAAGGCCACAGCCCAAACAACCACCTCAAGAAAAGGGGACAGACCACGTTTTTTTGCTGGCTTTTTAGCCACTTATGTTATCTCTAGTCTTATGCTACTCAACAGTCCGCATCATTGTGCCCAATATTCTTTTCCATATCATCCAGTGTGGAAATAATCGGCAAGCCTGTTTTTTTCGCTGAAGAGGATTATTTATTTTATCTCGAGAGCGGTTGAAGGAATAAATCGTGGTCTGTCCCTGTTTTCGCCCAGGAACACTTACAGGGGACTTGAGCCCCATAAGCTCACGCCCATGCCGGGCGTACACAAAAGCTTGCACCGGAGCGCAAAAAGCCGCGCCCGGTGAAGCTTGCCGTTGGGCAGGACTAGATAATGCCAGACTACACAGAGCAGATAGCCAAATTTTGGCCAACGATTATGCTGGCCTGGGACGAGCATGGCGATAAACACCCGATCATCGAATGTGATGTTGTCCGACGTAAGGTGGCGGCAATGCCTGCTAAGGAATATATCGAAGGGTTGACAGAGCGATCACGTGAGGCCACTTCCCGTCAATTCAAAAAAATAACGGCCGAAGGCGGTATAATGGTCTTCATCCGCGACAGCAGGAAACAGGTTCTGCAGTCGCACGTGTTCATGCCTGACGAAGGATAAAATCAGAGGCCCAACGAACCCATAACCGGGGCGAAAAAGCACCAGCTTATTCGCCCCGGTTATGGCGGACGTTATGTGTATAGAAAACACCGAATATTCAAAAATACATCAATTCAAGAAAGGAAAAATTTATGAAAAATGAGATACCCAAAATTGAAGAGCTGACAGAAAGAACAGTTGCATTTGTTTCGTATACTGGCAACTACATGGGCAACCCTCAAATATTTACGGATTTGTTTAATAAACTCTGCGGATGGGCTGGCCCAAAGGGATTAATCTCACCAAAGTCGGTTTTTTTATCATCTTATCAGGATGATCCCAAAATTACGCCACCTGATGAACTGAAGTTGGATTTGTGCATGAGTATACCGGATGAGACAGAAGTAGATGGCGATATACAAAAGAAAATTTTGCCCGGTGGACAATATGCCGTAATGCATACTGAATTAGCGGGACCAGAAGAATATGTCCCAGCATGGAATGCTGTGGTTGAATGGATGGAAAACAACAATAATGAAGTAGATATGTCACGGCCTAGCTATGAGATATATTTGAATAATCCAGAAGAACACCCGGAAAAACATCATATAATTAAACGTCTCGGAATTTCTACAACTCATTGAAATACTAGCTATTTCTGGACGCTATTATCTGCTGTTGACACATGGAAAAATGGAATGATGGAATAGTGGAATACTGGGTCTAGAAGCGGAAAAGGATCATTTTTGATTGTTTTCATTCCTTTCAACCCATTATTCCATCATTCCACTATTCCAACATTCCAATTGGGGCG
>JAYEGR010000155.1:0-22624 GCA_034659175.1 Thermodesulfobacteriota bacterium
TAGTGGATGGGCTGCAGCGATTGTCAACATTTATGCGTTTTGTGGACAATAAACTCCAGCTTAAACTGCCGAATCAAAAAAATTTGGATGGGAAGCGTTTTCAAGACCTTTCTCCTAAACTCCAGAATCGTGTCGAGGATTGCAATTTGATCCTCTATATTATTGACGTAAAAGTGCCGGAGCAGGCGAGGCTGGATATTTTTGAGCGGGTGAACAGTGGGGTCCCTCTGACAAGGCAACAGATGAGAAACTGTTTATATATGGGGCCGGCAACTCATTTTTTGAAAGAAGAGGCATCCACAAAGCTTTTTTTAAAAGCGACGGGTCGTAGCCTAAAGTCATCAACCATGAGAGATCGGGAATTTGTCAACCGGTTTTGCGCCTTTTATCTTATTCATTTTGATGAATATCGAGGTGATATGGATGATTTCCTGGCACGAGGGCTGAAGAAAATGAATACCTTTGAAAAGGCCGAGCTGGAAAAACTGTCCAACCAGTTCAGTCTCGGTCTTCGTAACAATCACAAAGTGTACGGAAAGCATGCATTTAGAAAACACACTATGGGGCAATCTGATCGTAAAGTTCTAAATGCCTCATTGTGGGATGTGATGTCAACAGGGCTCTCCCGGTACCCAGAGCATTTGGTTGATGAATGCGCAGATTTTCTTAAAGCCGGCTTTTGGAAACTGATGGATGATAAGGATTTCTTTCATTTTATCACATATGGCCCGAATGCCGTAAGAAATGTAAAATACCGCTTCGAGGCAGTCAACAAGATGCTAAAGGAGGTGTTTGATGATTGCTCAGCTTGATTTACATTTTTTCAAATGCTTTGAAATCCTGCGATTGCCGATTGCCCCCCTTACTTTACTATCGGGTTCCAACGCATCCGGTAAATCTTCTGTATTGCAATCGCTTGTGTTGCTGCATCAGACCATTCGTGAACACGAATGGTCAACGCGTTTGATGCTAAATGGTGAATCTGTCCGGCTTGGGACCGTTTCTGACGTAATCGACAAGGTGAACGGGCGAAGAACTTTCGAGGTTGGTATAAAAGATGGTGATAATGATTATCTCTGGACTTTTACAGGGGATCGTTCAGAGATGTCCATGACTGTTGATCGTGTCATCGTCAATGGGGAACAGAATGGTCAACATGATGTGTTGCGATTTCTCCTGCCGTACAAAATTGGAGTGACCCCTCCAAAATTGGCTTATTGTTTACAGGGCCTTACCTACATCACGGCAGAACGTGTTGGACCACGAGAAGTATACGTACTTGAAGATCACCAGAGTGCATCAGTTGTAGGACCCGCAGGCGAGAATGCAGTAAGTGTGCTTCACTGGGAACGAGACGAAAAAGTGATAGAAGAGCTTGCGTTACCGGAAGCGCCCAATACCTGTTTGCGCCAAGTTGAAGAACGAATGCGTTTATTCTTCCCTGGGTGCGAGTTAATAGTTCAACAAGTACCACAGGCAAATGCCGTGACGTTAGGGTTGCGCACTTCCGCCGATACGGATTTTCATCGCCCGATTCATGAAGGATTTGGACTGACTCAGGTCTTACCTGTCGTGATAGCAGTTCTCACCGCCTCCGAAGGGGATATCCTTCTTATCGAAAACCCGGAAGTCCATCTTCATCCGGCAGGGCAGGCGCTCATGGGACAGTTTCTCGCAGATGCCGCACGGTCTGGAGTGCAGGTTATTATAGAAACCCACAGTGATCACGTTCTTAATGGTATACGCCGATCGGTTAAATTGGAACGTCTCAAGCCGGAGCAGGTTGCGATTCACTTTTTCAAACCACGCACTTCAAACGAAGCCCAGGTGTTGAGTCCTCTTCTGGATATTAATGGAAATATTGATGTATGGCCCGAAGGGTTTTTTGATCAGTTTGATAAGGATATGAATTTTTTCGCTGGGTGGGGTATGTGACATGCTGCTTTTTGTCAACGATCTCTCCATCCACGGGCAGTTCCCAGATATCCAGACATTTAAAGAGGCGATTAGTCGAGTGATGACCATGAGGGAAATCGCGCGACAATTTGGCCGCCAATTGTATTGTCACCGGAATTTGGCTTACGCTCAGGTGACCAAAAATTTGTCAATGCCTCAAGCAATACAGCGTTTTGATAAAAATGAGCAACGTTCGGTGATGCAATGGCTGACTCGAAACGGCCCTTTTTGGGAAGACATACGCGAACATAGCCCAGATGAATACATGGAATGTAATGGCAATGTTGTTACGGATACAGCTATCGGAGAAGCCGCTTACTGCCGCTTTTATGGATCTTTTCACGATTTGGTGAGTTTGACACCATCTGATTGGGACTATTCTCCTATTAGTGTCAACTGGATACGCAATGGCGATAATAATTGTGATTTTACAATCGACAACCATTGGGACGAGGAGGAACTGGAAACAACGCTTCGTTCAGTCACGATGCCAATCATGTCGTGGAGGCAACTGGCAACTATTGCAGTGGCGCGCTGTCCTAATTTAGCGTTTTCTAATACCTCCTTTGCACCGCTTGAAGGGCTCCCCTTTGTTTATAGTGCAGCACAACGCTTGTGTTTCATTTTCGACACACTGAATCGTTTCAAATCATGTTTTGACACTTATGGTCGTCGTACCCTTGAAGGGCATGATATTTATTGTAATTTTTTTACAGGCAAAAAAGGAAAAGGCAGTCGTGGAGCGCTCTTTTCCGATTCATCGAAAGATGAAAAACGTAAGTTTAAAAAAGACATGATGTTCCCTCACCCGAATGAATCCGATAAAACTTTGTTCTGCCCATGGCATGGTAAAGTACAAACACCACAACTACGCGTACACTTTTCCTGGCCGGTTCGTGTTGATGAATCACTTTTTATAGTTTATGTTGGCCCGAAGATTACCAAACGGTAGTTATTTTTATTTAACTAGTGCCTGAACGAAAATCCTAATACATTCGATAAAACAAATAGTTATCAGGAATTTTGAAAATGAAGATTTTTGAAAATTGGGCTATTTGAGCTGGATTTCACATAAAAGTTGTCAATTCTTCACAAAAAGCCAAAATTTTCGTTTTGAAAAAAGATAATAATATATCGTTAAAACTATAGGTTCAGAGCTCGGAAGAAATAGGGAAGTAATATCGTAACCAATTGAAATTACAATAAATTTATCTCTCAAGTAAAGCTGTGCATTTTTTGTATGGTTGTTTTAAATTATTGCTGTGATTTCAACATGTTACGCTAAAACATGTTGGCAATTTTGCACATTTTTACTTGAGAAAAAACCTAAATCTTCCGAACTCTGAGGTTATAGTTTCCGTTCAGGCACTAACTAGTACCCTGTCCCAAAAGTTCTGACATGTTTTCTGGCTGTTTATGTTCCGTTAAGCCACGGATTCAATTGAGCCTTAATTAAATTTGTATCTTGTTGATATTGTTGAATATCGTTATGTAAAATAGGTTCAACCTGATATGGTGTTCGCAGATTTCAAATTGCCATAAAACCGTTCAGAACTTTTGGGACGGGGTACTAGATGATATTAAAAAAAATCATCGTTCATTTCTTATTTTCAAAAATTTTGCCACAAAAATATGAAAAGAAAATCAAGATTTTTTTTCACCAGTAGCGGAGCAAAAAAATATATAATTAAAAGGTAATAACGATTTTGAAGCAAAAATCCAGATCCAATGTTGTGGGCATCATCCCGGCGCGTTATCAGTCAAATCGTTTTCCGGGCAAGCCGCTTGCTCCGATCCTGGGAAAACCCATGATCCGGCATGTTTATGAACGTGCCCTGGCAGCGCCTTTGCTCTCCAGGGTGGCAGTGGCCACTGACGATGAAAGGATTGCAAAGTGCGTCCGCTCCTTTGGCGGTGAGGTGGTAATGACCAGGTCGGACCATGTATCAGGCACGGACCGTCTGGCAGAGGCAGCCACGATTCTTGATGTTTCAGAACATGATGTTGTTGTGAATATCCAGGGAGATCAACCGTTGTTTCCTGTCCAGGTAGTGGAACAGGTTGCCATGCCGCTTATTGATGATCCTTCTCTTCCAATGGCCACCTTGATTTACAAGATTGTCCGTGCGGAAGAGATCGATGACCCCAATCACGTCAAGACTGTTTTTGACCAAAACCACAATGCACTCTATTTTTCCCGTTCCGCGATTCCGTTTCAACGAAATCCGGATAGCAAGGTTGGGCCCACCTATTATAAACATCTGGGGTTCTATGCCTACCGCAAGGGATTTCTTCTCACTTTTGTGGGACTGCCGGAGGGGGAATGGGAGAGGTTTGAGAAACTGGAGCAGCTCCGGGCACTGGAATACGGGTATACTATAAGGGTAGTCCTTACTGAGCATGATTCAATTGAAGTAGACACGCCCGAGGACCTTGTGCGTGTTGAGAAAATGTCGGCAACAGCCGGAGGATGAGGTATATATGAGAAAAAAACTTTCAATAATCGGCGCTGGAAACGTGGGCGCCACTGCAGCCCACTGGGCCGTGAGTCGCGAGATTGCCGATGTGGTGATGATTGATGTAATGGAAGGGATTCCACAGGGCAAAGCGCTTGATCTTATGCAGGCAGGACCGGTTGACGGGTTTTCCGTTTCCCTTACAGGATCAAATGATTTCAGTGATTCGGCTGATTCCGACGTGGTTATCATTTCGGCGGGACTTGCCAGAAAGCCGGGGATGACCAGAGAGGATCTGCTTTCTAAAAATGTCGCAATAGTAAAGTCATGTACAAAAGAAGCGGTCAAATATTCGCCTGAATGTGTGCTGATTGTGGTCACAAACCCGATTGACGCCATGGTGTATACGGCGTTCAAGGTCTCGGGTTTCCCACGGAACAGGGTGATCGGAATGGCCGGCGTACTTGATTCCGCAAGGTACCGGACCTTCCTTGCCCAGGCTATCGGCGTAGCCCCCAGGGATGTCAGCGCCATGGTCATGGGTATTCACGGGCGCAAAATGCTTCCGCTTGTACGGCTTGCCAACGTGGCCGGTGTGCCGGTGTCTGAATTGTTGTCGGAGCAAGAACTTGGTGAAATTATAAATCGGACCCAGCGTGGCGGTATCGAGATTGTAAATCATTTAAAGACCGGGAGCGCTTATTTTACCCCGGGTCTTTCATCTGTAGAAATGGCAGAGACCGTTTTTACGGACAGCAAGCGCGTGCTTCCCTGTGCCGCGTTTCTTGAAGGGGAATTCGGCATATCAGGATGTTTTCTTGGCGTGCCTGTAGTCCTTGGAGCAGGCGGTGCGGAAAGGATCTTGGAATTCGAACTGACCCCAGATGAAAAGGCGGCCCTGCTCGAGTCTGAAAAAGAGGTGAGAAAACAGATGGAAGCAACCGGGTTATAACCCGCGATCAGTTATTTTATAAGGACCTGGTAAGTAAATAATGGATGATCCTGTATCAGTACTTTTGAAAAATCTGTCTTCCATGCGGCTTGAGCCGTTTGATCTGCTGGCGCGCCGTAATCTGGAGGAGAAACTGGTCGAGCTTGTCCTGTCAGGCCCGCCGGCCGAGCCCCTTCACGTAAACGCCGGGATGACCGAACTGGCCGGGATGCTTTCCCGGGTGGACACCCGGGATCTGAATGTTGTTGTTTTCGGCGGAGGAACGGGCCTGTCAAACATTATCGGCGGTGACAGCAGAAATCCTGGTTGGCCCGGCAATCCTTTTTCCGGCCTGAAAGAGATATTCCCAAGAACACGTTCGATTGTCTGCATTACCGACGACGGCGGGTCAACCGGTGAACTCATAAAGGACCTGCCCCTTGTCGCGATCGGTGATATCCGGCACGTGCTGCTATCCTCCATACGAAAAGAAAAGCTTAAGCAACAGTATGGAATTAACGGCAACATGGCCCATGTCGCGGCACATGTCCTTTATTCTCTGTTCAATCATCGATTTTCCATACGGCCTGCCTCTGCCGGGGATCTTGTTGAAAGCGGCGACATTGACCTGGTTGAACTGCCGGAGGTCATGCGCATGGAGATTGTCAGGCTTTTGGAAACATTGTTTACCGATATCCGCCTTGCGGTTCTTCTGAAACGGCCACACTGTTTAGGCAATCTGCTGCTGGTATCTTCAATTTATCAGTATATTGATAAAGGGCTTAAAGTCGGCCCTGACGAACTGACAAAAGGAATCGAATATCTGGCGGATCTGATAGGCGCTGTTCCTTTTGCCGTGCTTCCATGTGCAACCACTCCGGCCCGGCTTCAGTTCATGTATGCCAACGGCGTAATTGCCACGGGTGAAAATAAGTCGGCTTTTGCCAGGCGCGGCACAGCCGTGGATCGTGTATTTGTGGAATTTGCCTCTGATCCGAATGTGCCTGCAAAGACATTAAAGAGTATCACCGGCGCTGACATCATTGTGTTTGCCCCGGGAAGCCTTTATTCGAGCATTATTCCTATCTTACAGGCGCCCGGCATTGCGGATGCGGTGCGCGAAAACCGCCATGCTCTTAAATTCCTGACAGCCAATATCTGGGTTCAGAAGGGTGAAACAGACCTGGTTCAAGGTGACCCGAAACGACGTTTCTATGTTTCCGATCTGCTTCGCGCGTACCATAGAAATATTCCAGGGGGCGTGAGCGGGCTTTTTCAACTGATCATGCTGATGGGGTTCCAGGATATACCGGGCAGTATCCTGCAACATTACGCGGTTGAAGGGAAGGTCCCGATATATTTAGACAGGGGCAAGGTTTGGGAAATGGGTTTTATCCCTTTGGAGGCCAGGATTTTTTCTCAGAGATCCTTAAAGGAACGAGAGGTCATTCAGCATGATCCGGAAGCGCTTGCAAAGGCAATTAGAACGATCTGGGCGGTAAAATCGCAGATTCCCGGCAGCGTAACAGGTGTTCTTCCTTCAGCTTATCCTATGAAGGATACACTGATCGGCGTTGCCGGCGCCCCTCCGAACGAACTGTATCAGGCCATTGTCCGCCGTTTGAGCGACGTCTGTGATGAC
Source organism: Thermodesulfobacteriota bacterium (assembly GCA_034659175.1). Taxonomy (GTDB): domain Bacteria; phylum Desulfobacterota; class Desulfobulbia; order Desulfobulbales; family DAOVYS01; genus DAOVYS01. The sequence goes on from JAYEGR010000155.1 coordinate 6,986, forward strand.
AGGGACGTATACGGCGCTGTTGCCGACATTATCTGGCGTCATCGCGATATCCTCTTGAGGCACCTGGATTATGTGAACGGCATCAGCCTGATTAAGCGGGATGCCTGGAACCGCTGCCAGAAATGGGACAATATCTTTTCTTTTTATGACCCTGAAGATGGTCTGATAAAGGTCAGACAGGATATTTTCCTGAAACCCGACCGGTTCGAGGTGGCCTTTCTTGTGGCGCTCGGCCAGTCGCTTCTGGGTAACTATGCGGCATCCAAGAAAATACTGCCTGTGGAAGATGAGGGAGATACGCTCGGCAGGATTTTTCAGCTCATATTGAGAGATCAGGACGACAGAAGATGTTTTGTCAGCTCAAAAGAACTGTCCAGGTTCCTTGTTCTGGCGCGCATGGTTCCGTCAACTACTAACGAACTGCTCTACACCAGGCTTATCAACGGCAGGGAAGATTTTACTCCTCCCGGACTTTTGTTCGGCCTGATGTATGCCTGGCATCTGGATAACAGGTTTGCGGATCATATCGAATACAAGATGACAATTACTGAAATGGCAGTCACGGATCTTATTCCTGCTCAGATCAAGACGCTTAAACAGAGAAGAGCGGAGATTAATTTTTTCCGCAGGGTGGTTTTCGGCCATACGTCGCCTTTATTTGACGAAAAGGCGGGGTAGGGGGTTATGAATTAAATAGACTTCACCATGTCCCTGAGCCAAATTCTGTTTATGCAAGATTTTCATTTTTGCCGGATGATTTTCCAACAATGGAATAACAGATTTTGGAAAAGTCCGTAGACTTGGGTTGCGTTTTTCAACCCAACATCTGTTTTAAAGGTAATGAATTGACAATAATGAGATCAAATAAAATCCATCATCAAGATTTCTAACTTTTATCCCTGTCACGAAAAATTTCCTTTAGGGAAGGCGACGGGAAGGAGTGCGGCGGCGCTACTGCGGATAGGCTTTTTGCCGATTTTTACGTATGCCAAAAAAATAATCTACAGTTGCCTTCTGTAATTACACATGATAGGCTACATTATAATGTGTAAGAAAAATAAGAAGGAGAATTATGCCCACTAATTTAGCAATTGACGACAAATTAATCGAAGAAGCCCGTTTAGTTGGTCAACATCGCACTAAAAAAGCAGTTGTTACTGAAGCGCTTCATGAGTACATACAAAGGCGTAAACAGGTTGAAATAATTAATCTGTTTGGCACGATAGAATATGAATCCGATTATAATTATAAACAACAGCGGAAGATTAAATGAAGGTTTTAGTAGACACGTGTATTTGGTCTTTAGCCCTTCGCAGAAATAAGCATACGGCCTCGAATATTGAGGTTGTTGAGTTTCAGGAGCTGATCGAAGAAGTGAGAGTGCAACTGATTGGTCCAATTCGGCAAGAAATACTTTCAGGAGTAAAAAGAAAGCAACAATTTTCAAAGCTTAAAAAAATATTGTCCGCTTTTCCTGATTTACCAAACAGATCTGCATGAGTACCTGTCCGGACAAGGCAAAGTTCACTGCCATCTATACGATTATAAGCAACCAGTTTGGTTCAATGTGGCATTCACGGCAGTCCTTCAGGGTACCTTTGAGTTGATGATCTTTGTTTGCAGGTGGCAGTTTTTCCGCATTAATCAGACGATGAATTATGTTTTTCAGCCTTTCAATATTTTTTATGACGCTTTTTTAGCCGCTTAACGTCTCTTTTAAATTGTGTATCACGTCTGATGGCTCTCATGCTGCTAAATTCCAAGATCATCAAACAGTTCTTGATATGTAGAAATTTTTTTGCCCTTACCCTGCCTGGAGTTCTCAATTGCCTTCATAGTTTTTTCGTTTGGCACGTGAAGTTGGCTACCAACTTAAAGCGGGACATTTTTCGCCATTTTGGTTTTATGGCAATTCCAAAATCAAGCAAAATTTGAGGAGTTGTTAACTGGTTGAATTTACAGGTTGTCCCGCCTTACGTTGGTAGCCGTGAAGTTCAAACGGTAATCCGCGCTGGGCAATAACCTGGCGATAAAATAACTCGAATGATTTTGAAACTGACAACCCTAATTCTTTAAGTATAGTTTCAGCCTGTTTCTTGACTTCGGGGTCCAGTAAGGCCCTGGCTGAACTTGTTTTTGTAGTACCCATTTTACTGTCTCCTTCAGCTTTTGACATATAGCATATTATATGCTGTTATTTGATAAATTGTCAAACTTTAATGGAGATGTACGGATTTTGGGACGCGGATTTTTGGAACATAGAGCGGACGGAGGGTACATCTTTAGATTATAACTTTCATTTGATTAACAAAAACATACTGATACAGAATCCAGGTAAGGGCCGAAGTGTTAGCTGTGATTTGGCTTGGCCGGATTAACAGCTAAGCGAAACATCTCTTTGCAGTACCCTTTTCAGGTCTGAAAAGCAGGGTTTTTAATAGAGGAAATGGGGTCAGGTTTGACATTTTAACCTTAAAATGGGACAAAAATAAAAGTAAGGAATGGGAAAGTTGTTTCGTCCCATTCCTTACTTTTATTTTATTATTTTCCGGACATAGCCCTTTTGGAGGCCTTGAGCGGGTTGACTTTAACCGTTGAGGTCGAAATTTCAAGTTTTACATGGCTTGCGAAGTTGCAGATACCCGTTTTCCATTTTGCGTCCGGGAAAGCGTATGTGTTGCAATATGTTGCATTGCCAAGGTCAACAATCCTGTCGCATCCTTTACATTTTTCAATAACCGGTTTGAAGTAGCCGCTTGCGAATTTTTCTTTCGCTGCCTGCAACGCATCTTCAGTAATCTGTTTTTTTTTAGCCTTTGCCATTGTTAAATTCTCCCAAATGTAAACATTTATCACCATGAATGTTTGGCGTATAATCATTATTAAAACCGACTTTTTTTAAATAAAAACAGTTTAGTTGTCAATAATTTTTTTTGGTTTCCTTGTTTGACCATGTTTTGGGTTTTGAACAAAATAATTTAATTTAGATTACCGTCTATTGTTTTTTTAAAAATATTGATATATTATCAATAAGATGATTCCATTCCAGAAATCGTCCGTAATCATAAATAGTGCCTGAACGGAAACTCAAAAAACAAAATTACAATAGATTACCTAATTTTTTAAAATAAGGTTTTTAGCGATTAGCCGTTAGCTATTAGCTCAAAAAATCAATAAAAAACATGCAAGCTAATGGCTAACAGCTTTTTTAAAAATTCATAGGAGTTGAGCTATGCCGAACTATATCTGGAAAGGAAAAAATTCATACGGTGAAAAGCGAAAGGGAAAGATGGATATGCCCAATGAGGCATCGGTCCACGCTCATCTGAAGAAGATGAGAATAACTCCTTCTCTGGTAAAGGAGGCGCCAAAGGACATATTTGAAAATATTCCATTTTTTCAGCCAAAGGTTACGACAAAAGATATAGTGATTTTTACAAGACAGCTATCGACCATGATTGATGCAGGGCTGCCTCTTGTGCAGAGTTTGGAGATTCTTGGGGACCAGCAGGAAAACGTCACTTTTAAAAAGGTACTGGTTGAGGTCAGGATGGATGTTGAGACCGGCAACACATTTGCCGATGCCATGAAAAAGCACCCAAAGATCTTTAATAACCTGTACTGCAACATGATCGATGCAGGAGAGGTAGGAGGTATCCTGGACACGATTTTAAATCGACTGGCCATATTCATGGAAAAGAACATGTTGCTTACCAAAAAGGTCAAAGGCGCTCTAACTTATCCTCTTATCTGTCTCTGTATTTCCATAGTAATTCTCGCAGTTATTCTTATATTTGTTGTTCCGGTATTTGATAAAATGTTTGCCGATTTCGGGGCGTCACTGCCTGCACTCACCCAGATGGTAGTGAATATGAGCAATGCTGTTCAACATTATTTTGTATTCATTGTGTTGGGAGCAGGATTTGTTGTTTTTGTTCTCAAGAAGATATATTCAACGGAAAAAGGGCGCATTAAAGGCGATGCACTCTTATTGAAACTGCCGGTCTTTGGTGCTTTGATAAAAAAAGTTGCGGTTGCAAAATTTACAAGGACGCTAAGCACTATGCTCCAGAGCGGTGTGCCTATTCTGGAATCGTTGAATGTGGTTGGAAGGACTGCGGGCAATAAGATTATCGAAATTGCAATTTTTCGTGTGGCCGACGCTATTTCCGAAGGGCGAACAATTGCCGAGCCCCTGGAGGAGACCGGAGTTTTTCCAAGTATGGTGATTCAGATGATCAATGTTGGTGAATCTACGGGCGCACTGGACACGATGCTTGAAAAAATTGCGGATTTTTATGACGAAGAGGTTGATCAGGCCGTTGAAAATATGACAGCCATGATTGAGCCTTTTATGATGGTCTTTCTCGGAGGAATGATCGGGACGCTGGTCGTTTCCATGTATCTGCCGATATTCAAGATGGGAAGTGTGGTCAGTTAGGGGCCGTTGACGAATGACGAGTGACGAATGACAATGTCCATTGCACGGGATCAATAATTTCAACAGGTTAGAGCTTGTAAAATTGTTAATGATGCCGAAGTTTGGGTATGTTTTTGAGTTAGGGATGGGGAAGTTATTTAGTCCCCATCCCTTATCAACATCAGGTATGGGAGGAGCTAAATGGGTGAGATAATCGGTGTTTTGGGCAGAGAAGTTCTTGATTCGCGGGGAAATCCTACAGTTGAAGTTGAAGTTTATCTTGATACCGACGCCACAGGCAGGTCGTTGGTTCCCTCCGGCGCCTCCACAGGCAAGAGAGAGGCCCTTGAATTAAGGGATAAGACCCCAAAACGGTATATGGGAAAGGGGGTTTTAAAGGCTGTTTCCAATGTGAACGAAAAAATCGCATCCGCCGTGGTTGGGCTTGAGTCAACCCAGCAGGTCATAATCGACCAGACGATGTTGAGTCTTGACGGCACTGAAAACAAGAAAAAACTGGGCGCCAATGCGATCTTAGGTGTTTCCATGGCAGTGGCCAGGGCATCGGCGGATGAGCTGGGGCTGCCGCTTTTTACATATCTCGGCGGTGTCAACGCAAAAATCATTCCGGTTCCCATGATGAACGTATTAAACGGAGGCGCACACGCCGACAACAATGTCGATATACAGGAATTCATGGTCCTGCCCGTGGGCGCTGAATCGTTTGCCGAGGCATTAAGAATGGGTGTTGAGACCTTTCACAGCTTAAAGGCTGTACTCAAGAAGGCAGGACACCAAACAGCAGTGGGTGATGAGGGCGGCTTTGCCCCTAACTTACGTTCAAACGAAGAGGCTATGGAATCGCTTCTCGAGGCAATCGTAAAGGCGGGATATAAACCAGGGGAGGATCTTTGCATTGGTCTGGATGTGGCTGCAAGTGAGATATATGACGCAAAAGAGAAATGTTACGTTCTTTCCGCGGAAAAAAATCCGAAAAAATCCGTGGACGAAATGATCGCCTTTTATGAAAATTGGGTCAAAAAATATCCATTGATCTCTCTTGAGGACGGACTGGCCGAGGCCGACTGGAAAGGATGGAGTAAATTGACAAAAGCTCTTGGAAACAAAATCCAGATAGTCGGCGATGACATTTTTGTCACCAATACCAAGATACTGGAAAAGGGGATCAAGGAAAAGTCCGCCAATTCCATTCTGATTAAACTGAACCAGATCGGTACGGTGACCGAGACTATCGATGCTGTGGAGATGGCTCACCGCGCCGGATTCACCTGTGTGATCTCGCACCGTTCGGGTGAGACCGAAGATACAACGATCGCTGATTTGAGCGTGGCTTTAAATACCGGCCAGATCAAGACGGGAGCTCCCTCCAGAACCGACAGGGTTTCCAAGTACAATCAGTTGTTGAGAATTGAAGACGAACTAGGGGCTGCAAGCCGGTACGCAGGGAAGAGCGCGTTTAGATTTATTTCTTGACAAATCGCACCATTTTTTATTGTAGTTGTTACCCTTTTCTTTTATAAAACGGGCTTTAGTTTCCCATTCGGGAAATCGGCCCGTTTTTTGGGTTTGACCAAAAGTGAGACTAATGGAGAATAAAGTCAGAACATTAAAACAACTCGCTGAAATGGTCGGGGGAACCTTTGAGGGCGATCCTGATTTTTTGATACATGGTTTGTCGGATCTTGATTCCGCGGGCAATGGTGAGATTACCTTTGTGACAGGCCGTAAATATTTTCCCCAGATAGTCACAACAGGGGCTTCAGCGGTTATTGCGCCCAATGACATAGAGGAAGCGGACAAGCCGATTATCAGGGTTCGTAATCCAAATCTGGCAGCCGCGCTCATCCACACCCATTTTCTAAAGGAATCCTTTGTTGCCAAGGGAATAAGCCCTTCCGCACACGTAGGTTCGGACTGCACAGTTCCTGATGAGATCACGATCAAACCCATGGCTGTCCTGGGTGACAGGGTACTGCTTGGGAAAAGGGTTGTGATTAATCCTGGAACAGTGATCGGTGATGATGTGGAGATCGGTGAGGACTCTATTCTCCATTCCAATGTTACGATCGAGCATGGCTGCAGGATCGGAGCGCGCGTTATTATCCACAGCGGTACGGTAATCGGCAGCGACGGTTTCGGTTATGTAGCCGATGAACATGGGCGCCACGTGAAGCGTCCTCACGTGGGAATCGTTCAGATCGACGACGACGTTGAGATAGGTTCAAACGTCAGTGTGGACAGGGCCACTTTCGGCAAAACGCGGATTAAACAGGGAACCAAGATAGACAACCTGGTGCATGTGGCCCATAACGTAACCGTGGGTGAGGGTTCCCTGCTGGCCGGCCAGGTCGGAATCGCCGGCAGCGCAGTTCTGGGGAATGGTGTTGTCTTAGGAGGCCAGGCCGGGGTGTCGGGGATGATTCATGTTGGAAACCGTGTGATGGCTGCGGGAAAAACAGGGATTGTGAAGGATGTGGAAAAGGGCGTTGTGATTTCCGGTTTCCCGGCTATGCCTCATAAACAGTGGCTGCGGGCATCAACCGCATTTTCCTCGCTGCCCGACCTTGTCCGCGATCTACGGAATCTTAAAAAAAAGGTTGCTGAATTATCCGCACACAGGCATGATTCTGAAAAGCATGATAAAGATGAGTGAGGACTCCATATGAAAACTTCTCCGGAAAAACTGGATATCAACGAAATTCTTAAATTGCTTCCACATCGTTATCCGTTTGTAATGGTGGACCGCATTTTGGAGATTGAGCTTGGCGTCAAGATAAAGGGACTTAAAAACGTTTCAATAAATGAGCCGTACTTTCAAGGACATTTTCCGGACCAGCCGATCATGCCCGGTGTGCTTATATTAGAAGGCATGGCCCAGGTCGGAGGTATTTTAGGCATACTTTCATTTCCTGAAAAAATCGGGGAGGGGATTTTTTATTTTGCAGGCGTGGACCGCGCAAGGTTCCGCCGGCCTGTCACGCCTGGAGACCAATTGATTTTTGAACTGGAAATTTTCAAGAGAAAAAGTAAAATTCTTAAACTCGAAGGAAAGGCCTTTGTAAATGAAAAGCTTGCGGCAGAGGCACAGTTGATGACAACCTTGTCATGATGGCGAACCCTATATGAAAATACATTCAACCGCGATAATTGATAAAGGGGCTGAACTGGACGGTTCAGTTTCAGCCGGCCCTTATGTAATAATAGAGAATGGTGTGAAGATCGGCGCTGACACCGAGATACTGCCTCACACGGTCATTTCGGGAACAACCACTATCGGTGAGAGGAACAGGATCGGACCGTTTTCAACAATCGGCGCCCCGCCCCAGGATATTAAGTACAGAGGTGAAGATACCAGGCTCGTGATTGGTGATGATAATCAGATCCGTGAATATGTTTCCATGCACAGGGGGACGGTTTCCGGTCACAAGGTCACGACAGTCGGCAGCAACAATCTCTTTATGGCTTACGCGCATATAGCCCATGACTGCATTATCGGCGATCATATTATCATGGCAAATGCCGCTACGTTAGGCGGGCATGTTGAGATTGCGGATCATGTAACAATGGGTGGACTTGTCGCTGTTCAGCAATTTATCAGGATAGGCATGCATTCATTTATCGGCGGCCTTTCAGGGATAAATCAGGATGTGCCTCCATTTATCATCCTTGCCGGGACCAGGTCCGGGATGCGGGTTATGCGTATCAACAGCATCGGACTCAAGCGGTGCGGTATTGATGAGGCCACAATCCAGGGACTGAACAAGGCTTTTCGAATCATCTTCAGGACCTCAGGGCTTCTCTTGCAGGATGCGCTGGACAAGGCAATTGCAGAAAACCCTGACAATGAGCTCGTTGAAAAACTTGTTGTTTTTTTCAAGACTTCAAAACGCAGCGTAGTGAGAAATGCCGGAAATGATTGAAAAAATCGGCATTATTGCCGGTGGGGGCCAGTTTCCTCTGCTTTTTGCCGGGGCTGCTAAAAAAAAGGGCTGCAAGGTTGTTATTGTGGCCCATAAGGGTGAATCAAGGCCTGATCTTGAAGAGATAGCTGACCGTTTTTGTTGGATAAAACTTGGGCAGCTTGGTAAAATCATCAAGTTTTTTAAAAATGAGGGCGTCACAAGCACGGTCTTTCTGGGCACTATTACCAAGACAAGGATTTTTTATGACATCCTGCCCGATTTAAAGGGCCTCTCCCTCTGGAATAAGATTGATGTCAGGCAGGATGATGCCATTCTCCGGGCAATTGCGGGTGAACTGGAAAAAGAGGGAATCAAGGTTCTCGAATCCACGCTTTATTTGAAAGAGTTTCTTTTTCCAAAAGGGATTCTGACAAAAAAATCTCCTTCGGCTTCCCATATTGACGATATCAGGTTCGGTTGGCAAATTGCCCGCGGGATCGGCCGGATGGACATTGGTCAATGTGTTGTTGTGAGGGACCGGACAGTGCTGGCTGTTGAGGCGATTGAAGGCACTGATGCCGCTATTAAACGAGGCGGGGCTTTGGGCCGCGAAAAGGCCGTGGTTGTAAAGGTAAAAAAGCCGGGCCAGGATTTTCGTTTCGACCTGCCGGCCATTGGAACCGATACGATCGACAGCATGACATCGGTCAAGGCGGAAGTCCTTGCAGTAGAGACCGGCCAGGCACTTTTATTTGACGGAAAAAAAGTGATAAGGCTGGCCGACAAAGCAGGTATTATTGTAATCGGAATCCAGGAACTCCCAGATGGACAACTGGAATTTTAACAGGGCAAACGTAACCGTTCAGAGGCACCCCCTAATGGTTCGTAGCTGTTAGCTCAACAGCTCAATAGCTCGCCCGTAGGGCGTTATGTTCACCTCCTCAAATGATTTCCATTAATGCCATGATCCTGGCTGCCGGTCTTGGTACCAGGCTCAGGCCCTATTCTCTTGTGCGCCCCAAACCTCTTTTTCCGGTTCTTGGCAGGCCGCTTCTCGCGTTGATCATAAAACAGCTTTGCCTGGCATTTCCGTGTACAGAGATGAGCAATAGCCGGGAGACCCGTTCGATCGTGGTCAACGCCTTTCATTTACGCGATCAGATAGCCGATTTTTTACGCGACCGGGCAGATATCAGAGTACAGATGGAAGACAGGGAACTGGGAACCGGAGGAGGACTTCGTCTGGCCATGCACGGCTTTGCCAATGGGCCCGTGTTGGTCACAAACGGTGACATCTATCATAATATTGACTATTCCAGGGTTTATGAGCATCACATTGCATCAGGCAATCCAGTCACACTGGTTCTTCATGACTGTCCCAGGTTCAACAATGTTTCCGTGACTGAAGATGGCCGGATTCTGGGTTTTGTTTCCGCGTTTCGGGATGAAGCGGGGCGTCATAGAGACTCAGGTGAGGCGAAAAAACTCGCTTTTACCGGAATTCACGTGATAAACCCGGAGATCCTCGAACAGATACCTTTGGGTTCCTTTTATAATATAATTGACCTTTACCGGGCGCTCATTTCCAGAGGGAGTACAGTCCGGGGTTTTGTCGTAAAGGACCATTTCTGGACAGACATAGGAACCCCGGCAGATTACCTTGATCTTCACGCTGCCTTGTTAACAGGTAAAAATCTGAAAACAGCGAAGTCTGTTACTGGTAATTCGTTTTTTTTAAGCCCGGATTCAATCATGGGCTCGAAAGTCGGACTGAATGACTGGGTCTCGATTGGCGCGGGTGCAAAAGTAGGAAAAGGCGCCACCCTGACCCGCGTTGTCGTATGGGATGGCGCGGAAGTAAAACCCGGGGCCGTATTAAGTGATACTATAGTCGTATAGACACTAAGGGCAGGATATGCTGTCATCAGAACAGATCAAGGTCATTTTCGAATTACTTAGAGGAAATGATTTCAAAACAGTCCCTGACTGGCATGTAAACGTCCTTTCAGGAGACGGGTCCCAGAGGCGTTTTTTCAGGGTGTGTCATAAATACGGGGACCGAGTTCTGGCAATCCTGCCGTCTTTGGAAGGCCCTGCCGGGATGGCGGAGGCCCGGGCCTGCCATGGGATCGGGACATATCTTTATTCGCAAGGTGTTCCTGTTCCGAAAATCCTTGCTTTTGAGGAATCATCAGGAACAGTGCTTTTTGAGGATCTCGGTGATCTCAAACTCCATGATCTTGTGACAAAATCAGGTTTATCTTCTGATATCACAAAATATTATCAGGACGCTGTTGAGTCACTTGTACGCCTGCAAGTCGGGGCTGTAGACGGTTTTGACAAACGTCACTGTTGGGAGACTGCGCAATATGACAGGAACGTGATGCTTGACAAGGAATCAGGCTATTTTTTTCGGGAATACTGGAAGGAATTTCTAAGCGGAGATGACCGTTCACACGATTTAAAAGGAGAATTTCATTATCTGGCCGACCGGGTCGCGCAGGAGCCTTCCAATTTTATTCTGCACAGGGATTTTCAGTCAAGGAATCTCATGGTGCATGAAGGTAAAATCAGAATCATTGATTTTCAAGGCGCGCGTCTCGGCCCGCTTGGTTATGACCTTGCATCACTCTTGATTGATCCATACGTTTCACTTCCCATTGAATTTCAGAAAGATTTGCTTTCCTGTTATCTCTCTTTACTTGAAAAATATATTCCGATTGATTTTGAGCGGTTTTGTAAAGGATACTACTTTCTGGCGATTCAGAGAAATCTTCAGATACTTGGCGCATTTTCATTTCTTTCACAAAAAAGAAAAAAATCGTTTTTTATCCGCTACATCAAACCAGCGGCCGAGTCGCTCACTCGGCTTCTTCAGATGCGCCAGGGCGCGGATTTTTGTTGCCTCAGAAATATGGTTGAAGAGAGTCTGCCGATACTAGATAAAAAATTGGGTAATCGTTCACAGGCACCCCATCTGAACACGATCAGGCCAGCTCACATAGGTTTACTATAGTTCGCCGGCCTGCTTGCGTACATATGGGGTGCCTGTGAACGATTACATACGGAGGAGTCTGCTAAATAGGGGACCCCATCTGAACGGTTAAAAAATTGGCGGGTTTGTAAAAAGCGTGTAAACTATATTATTTACATCTGAAATTTATTTGTCCTGTGCTATAATCATCCGGGTTGTGATTTCAGGTTAGGAATGGGGCCGAAATAATGGTTCGTAGGGGCGATCTTTGTGATCGCCCGTAAGTAGGCCGTGGTGATTAATGAAAAAAATTCAGTGTCCACTGGTGGCCCTTGTCGGTCGGCCGAATGTTGGAAAATCGTCCTTGTTTAACAGGGTTACCAGGACCCGGAAGGCCATAATCGATTCAACCCCCGGAGTCACTCGTGACCGTCATTACGAACGTGTGGTGTGGAACGACCGCATGTTTATACTGATTGATACGGGCGGTATTGAGGTCGATTCTTTAGACAGGATGGGGGACAGTATTCAGGAACAGACGTGGCAGGCTGTGGATGACGCAGATGTAATTCTTTTTATGCTTGATGGAATTGAAGGGCTGGCGAACGAGGATTACAAGGTGGCCGACATGCTCCGGAAATCGGACAAGCCGCTTTATTACCTGGTAAACAAGGTGGATGGACCGGATGTTGAAGATGTTCGTCTGTCTCAATTCTACGAGCTTGGGATGGATCGGTTATGGCCTGTATCCGCTGCTCATGGATACGGCGTTAATGATTTCATGGATGATCTGGTGGAGAACCTGGCTTTACCGGAAAAGCGCTGGGATCTGCCTGACGACACGATAAACCTTGCCTGCATTGGAAGGCCCAATGTGGGTAAATCGTCACTGGTCAACCGGCTGCTTGGCGAAGAGCGAATGGTTGTTTCCGACATTCCCGGAACAACCCGCGACGCAGTGGATACACTGCTGGAAAGAGATGGAAAGCATTTCCTGCTCATTGACACGGCCGGGATCAGGCGTAAGGGCAAGGTAAAGGCAAAACTGGAAAAGTTCAGCGTAATGCGCGCACTCTCCTCGATAGAACGTTCGGATGTCACCCTGATACTGCTGGACGCCTCGGAAGGGATTACGGAACAGGATACAAAAGTTATCGGGTACAGTCTGGACAGGGGCAGGGCATGTCTGGTGCTGATCAACAAGTGGGATCTCATAAAGCGTGACAAGAAACGGCAAAAATGGATAATGGATGATGTGATCATGGCCACCAGGTTTGTCGGGTTTGCGCCTACCTTAAATATTTCTGCTCTTACAGGCGCAGGGATCAATAAGATTTTCCCGCTGATCCACAAAACCTATGCGCAGTTCTGCATGAAGTTTCCAACCAACCGCATCAACAGGGTCTTACAAAAGGCGGTGGATGACCACACACCGCCCTTGTACCGGGGCAGGAGACTTAAATTTTATTACACAACCCAGGTTTTTGCAAAGCCTCCGACTTTTGTGATGTTCGTGAATTATCCTGATGGGGTGCATTTTTCGTATTATCGGTATCTTGCAAACCGGTTTCGTATCGGCTTGGGACTGGATAGCTCACCACTCAGGATTGTGTTTAAGGAACGTAAGAGAAAAAAATATGGCTGACAAACTGTTTGAACGGTATGTAGCTGAACTAAAGGGCAGGGAAAGTTCGCTCTATGATTCGTTTCTGTCTTATGCCGTTGAATTCGGATATGGTGAATATTTTGAAAGCGACCCGGAACAATGCAAAACTGTTTTTATTGATATGGTTCATGATCTGGCGCAGCGCGTTGACAGGCATGATGCAGGCGAGCATTTAAAACCAATTTGCGGCGGGAACAGGTTTGTAGTGGATTCTCCCGGCCGGATGGGATTGGTTATTGCCGGAAAGATCAGAAAAACCGGACTTCAATTTAGTGACTGTGCGGCGCTGATTAAGCTTTCAAGACGCCTTTTTGTTGATCTATATAATGAATTATACGCTGACAGTGACAACAAGAGGAGTGGATTTTCAATTCTGAATCGCTATTTTGACAGACTGGAGATCGGACTCTTCACTGAATGGGTCAGGATGGAGAGAGCCAAGACCCATATGAAATTAAGGGAGGCAAACCTTTTTATTCTTCGAGAAAAAAGGCGCTATTTTACAATATTTAACAGAATGAGTGAAGCGGCTCTTATTGTGGACCAGGATCTCAAGATTGTTGACGCCAACCAGGCCTTTAAGGATTTTTTTGGTTTAAAGGAAAAGTATCTGGCCGGCAAGGAATGCAGTGATATATTCGGGAAAAATGTATGCCTTGAATCCGGCCTGGAAGCGGCCATGGCGGCCCAGACCTCTTTTGCGAACCTCCGGTGCGTGATCCCTGTGCAGGGTGAAGAAAAGACGATCCTGTTCGGCGGGACATTCCTGGGTGACATAAACGGCGAGTATAGCGGTAATATTATGACTGTTCAGGATATCACCGAGCGGATGACCTTTGAAAAGGAGCTTGCCGCCAGTGCAGAGAAGTATCGTTCACTAGTTGAAAACGTACCTGATGTTACCTGGCGGGCGGATCAGAAAGGAAATTTTGTTTACATAAGTCCGAATGTTGAATCGGTTTGCGGTTTCACTCCATCGGAAATGTTGGAATTGATGGATAAGTTTTCAAGGATACACCGGGAAGATTCGGCGCAAGCGGCAAAGGAGTTCAGCCGGCTTTTTTATCAGGTTGCCGAATCAAGGAGTTATCCTGCGTCCGGAAAATTTGATTTAAGGTATCGTTTCCGGAAAAAGGATGGTGATTGGATATGGATTCATGACAGGGCCGGGATCGTCTACGAGAAGAACGGCACGTTGATGGTGGACGGAGTCTTTTTCGATATTACTGACCTGAAAAAGGTAGAAGAAGAATTGGAACGGTACAGCCATAATCTTTCAGAGCTGGTAGATGATCGTACCTCTGAACTTCTTAAATTAAATAAACAGCTTAAGATGGAAATTACGGAACGTCGACTGGCTGAGGATGAACTGAAACGGTTGACTGCAAGGCTTGAGATTTCCAATGCCGAGCTTGAGCATTTTGCCCATATCGCCTCGCACGATCTCAAGGAGCCGCTGCTCCTGATAAACGCATTCGCTGAACGATTAATGAATCGTCATGCCGGTGAACTGAGTCCCAGAGGTTGTAATTATCTGGACCGGATCATAAGTTCTGCCGGCAAAATGGAACAGCTCATTAATGCCCAGCTTGATTTGTCAAAAATCACGGCATGCGACAGACCGTTTGAGCCGATTGACTTAAATGTCCTGTTAGGTGAAGTAGTCGATGATCTGGAGGAGCAGATCGACAAGACCGGCGGAAGGGTCGATATCGGGACGTTGATGGCCGTGAAGGGAGACAAAATACAGATCAGGCAGCTATTCCAGAATGTTATTGTTAATGCCCTTAAATATTGCAGGGAGTGGTCGAAACCGCATGTGCGAATCAGCAGCAGACTCCTTAAGGGCGGGGATATGGTTGAGATTATGGTCGAGGATAATGGGATCGGCTTTGACGAAAAATACCTGGATCGAATATTCCGCCCCTTTGAACGTCTCCACTCCTGGGGAGAATATGAAGGGACCGGCATGGGATTGGCAATTTGCAAGAAAATTGTGCTTCGTCATGGTGGGGAAATTACTGCCAGAAGTACGCCGGGTGTGGGATCGACGGTTTATATCAGATTGCCCTGCGGATCGAATTTTCGTGTCAATTCTTCCTGAATTTCCCAAAATCCGCTTTTTTGAAAATAAGAGATGAACGCTGTTTTTTTTAATATCGAATATCGAACAAGGAATAATTAATGAGGGACGATGTTTGAAAATTTCAGTCGTTCTGATTGGATAGTGATTGCCGCGCTGCTCGTTTCGGTTATAGGTATACCGGTTTCATCATATCTTTCTTATGTGTCAACCCCAAAAATATTTCAAGGTAAAATAGGGGACAGACCAAGTTTTTTTGATAGCTAATCAAGAGAAAGAGTGATAAATTTAAATTATATTTATGCCTCGACGACCTCGCATCATCATACCCGGCGTTCCCCTGCATCTGATCCAGCGCGGAAATAATCGGCAGTCCTGTTTTTATACCGACGAGGATTAACTGTTGTTACCTTGATTGGTTGCAGCATTATAGCCTTGATACAGGCTGTTCCGTACATGCCTATGTGTTGATGACCAACCATGTCCACCTTTTTTTGACCCCGGCAGATGCTGACAGTGCCGGAATGCTAATGAAACGTTTGGGGCAGCGGTATGTACAGTACGTCAACCGCA
>JAYEGR010000156.1:0-22320 GCA_034659175.1 Thermodesulfobacteriota bacterium
ATTTTTTTCTTAATCGCCTTTGCCCTTTTCGTCAGGTGAAGCAAGGTGTGGTTTTTTAATTCCTATCATAATTGTTGCCGTTGCCAAATCAAACCGGTCTTTTTAAGACAATACCTTCGCCAAAATTGAAAATTTGTTTTTTGACTTAATAGTACACAATATATAGTGCACACAGCTTACTTCTACACAATATGTCGTGCGTCTTTAATGCAAAAAACACTAAAATGGAAATTGGCGAAGGTATTGATCCCTTAATACTATATTTAAGGATAGCGGCCAAGGCCGTATCGAGATATCTACGTAAATAGCCCCGTTGAAAATTTTATTTTATAACGGCAGATATTTCGTCCCTGTTTCTATGCGAATCAGCGAAACTTTGTTTTTCTGATACATCAAGACCTTACCCCATTTTTTTGCTATACATTAAAAAAAGGCAGAGCCTTGAGGCATGCATTCCCAGGCAGAGCCCGGGAACGAGAAAACACCGAGATTGCCAAAGCTAAAAAAACAGCGCCCCTTGGGGGCAAGTGCATTAATTTGTTTGCCGAATGGCGTTATTTCATGGCTTTGACGAGTTGAATATCACTGCGTAACAATTGATTAACAATTGTAGATATATCAGTTTTTCTTTTTTGGGCTATACCTTCAATATAGGTAAGGACTTCCTCTTCGAGGTACACAGGTAGGTTTAATTTGGCATCTTTGTTAAAAAATTTACCACGCTCCCCTTTGGAAAAATCATATTCATCTCTCATCTCATTCACCATATTGCTTGCTTTCAGCTTTTTTTGCCTTTCGGCCTGAAAAAATCCGAACGTTTACTGTCTTATTATTCTCTTCTTGATATGTATGACAAGTTACCAAAAGTTTTCCAGACTTTGAAATTCCAATGGTAATCCATCTGTCTTCATTTTCACTATGATCCGGATCATATATTGTCAGAGCCGTCGGGTCATGAAATACGGTGGCGGCTTCTTCGAAGCTGACTTTATGTTTTTGCTTATTTAACCTTGCTTTGTTTGGGTCCCATTCAAAATTATAGATCATTGTTTTTCCGATACATAAATATAGTTGTCATCCGTTTCCCACGTTTTTGCGTGGGGGAAATAAGTGAAATAGTTACTTTGCCGTGTAAACGTTTACCGGTGCTGTAGATGTGCGTGATCAGGGTGACCGGCTATAGTAGTCCTATGCCGGTCACCCTGATCACGCACATATGCAGTGCTGGGGAACGTTTACACACAAAAAAACTCCCTGCGGGTGGGTGAGAGTCCCGCAGGGAGTTTATAAAGTAAAAGAATTAAAAGTCTCTAAAAAAGAGAGATTAGAATTCCATGGTCAGTGTATTTGTAACAAGAACGATGTCATTCGTGTCATCGGTCTCATATGTATTACCGTCGTCATAGGCAACCTGGAAGAAATCGCCTGTGTCAAGATAACCGATGTTAAGGGAATAGGTCAGGTTGTCCAGGAGCTTGTATGCGACTCCCAAGTCAACTTCCCAGCCATAACTGTCATCGCGCTCATCTGCGCTGCCGTCCTCATCAATGATGTCACCGAGAAATTCGGTTTCATCGGCCCATGCGTATGCAAGGGCGCCATGTACTGAAAGCTTAGGCGTGACCTGGAAGTCGGCATGCACACCAAGGCAGTGGGCACCGGCCTCACGCATTTCCGGGTCAATAGTGTCGCCACCGAGTATATCTTGGTTCAGCATCGCGGTCTGAGGTCCTGTCAGAATGTAGTACGGGGTAAATGCACCGCCCGCGCCTTCTGATTGCACCATATAGGCGGTCATCTCATCGTCATCATCATCCTGGCCTTCTAAGAAGAAATACATAAGTCCGACATCAAGGTCGCCGAATTTTACGCCGGCATCCAGCATGAGGGCCCATGCATCAATATCAACATCATCTGCACTATCATCGTCTTCCCATGCTTGCCAGTCACCGAAAGTATAACTGAGTTCGCCTTTTGCATAAAAATTTCCAATGTTGAGATCCCCAGCCAGCCACCATGTCCAGTATTCTCTGTTGAATTCATCAGCAGCAGGATCTTTCGACCTTGCATCATCCCAGTATCTGAGGGCCGTGTCCATGACGATTTTTTCGGTATGATAGCCTGCTTGTACGTGATAGTAATCATAGTCGCCATCTGTTTGGTCGTCCCCATAGTTGAGGTTGGATGGCAGACTGTCGTCTTCATCGACCTTTTGTGTCGTAAGGCTCAGAACAAACGGCTCCGGCAGGGTCGGGCTGAATTTGATGCCGTCACCCTGCAGGTCGGTGTTGGTAAAAGCATTCAGCACCTGTCCGTTGGGCATACGCCCGATCTCGAATAATCCAAAAGGAGTTGTGTACTGCATCCAGAGCTTGAATACGTTGACATAGTTACCGTTCTCGGTGGCACAGCCTGTGGTATCTTCCCATACGGTGTAAGCATCGATCATATAGATCTCCGACACCACCTTGATGTTGTCATTGACCTTCATGGTTACATCTGTGCGGAACTGGTGCCAGTAGTAAGCGTCGGAATTCTGCTCGTCATCCGGACCGTTAATGTTAAGCGTGCCGTTGTTAAAATTGCCGGCCCTCGGGCCGGCAAAACCCACGCCTTCGGTTGCACTAGCGTGATTCAGATTTACGCCCTGCACCACATAATCGCCGCTGATGGTCCATTCCAGCGCTGAAGCGCTTGCGCTCATGCCTGCGACGAGTCCAAGCGCCGCCACTGTTGATAATACTTTCTTCATTTCTTTTCTCCTTTTTTTTAACGTATTGAAATTATTAATTTCAATTTCTTTAAGGTCAATATAAATCAACCTTGCTCATTATGTTAAAACAGCATGAGTATTAAACCCTCACCCCTTTGTTATCCAGGCCCGGCCGCCCCCGGCCGACGCCCCGGTCAACAAGGCTGAAATACTTTTTTCGCCATTTCAACATATTACAACAACTAATATTATGTTTATAAATGGTTTATTCAAATGTTGTCAAGGATTTTTTTTAATATAATCACATGGTTTCTTTTTCAGATTTAAAATCGAGTTGATACATGATTATGGCGCTTTCGTCGGAAGTCATTATATCCATCCACCCGGAGCGTAGAACCAGTCCCACATATAATATGGCCTCAGGCCCCTCAACGCCTGATTTTTCTCCCTCGGGCACGTCCTGAAGCCTTAACTGGCAGTCAGCTACATAACCGTCGATTTTCCGGGTCCGCCATAGTTCCTCAAGGCCTATCCCATTCCAGACCAATCCGTGAATCTCTCCACTTGGATAACTTTTAATTTTTTTAAAGATACGGGACGAGGTGGACAGATTTTTGTTTAAGATTACATCCTGGATACCGTCATTATTTATATCCTGTACCACGATCCTGGATGGAACGTATATCCTTTCCGCCTCCCCCACCGACGACCTGGTCTTGGCCGGGCCGTGATCGCCGATATAATTTTTGGTTCCGCCGTAATGGTCATCGCTTTTCCAGAGGAGTTTGCCGCCCGGACGGTATACCCTTAAGCGATCGGAATCATCAATGGCCACGATCTCGGCCTGACCGTCGCCGTCAATGTCGGCCATTGAAAAATTAAACAGATTTATTATCTTGGGTATTGAAAGCCTGTCCCCCAGCTCGAGATTACCATTGTTTACCGTCATTCTGAAGATGCCGGGCGAAACGGCTCCGCGGCTGCCGCCACGCTGACCGGCCAGGATCACACCCTCGCCAGGGATTGCAATAGTCCTTACAAACCGTCGCGCGTCCTTGAACAGGTATTCAAACTTTTCGCCCTGCCATTCAACACCAAACGAATTGGGTGTAAAATCGTCCGCGCAACTGATGTAGACCTCGTCTCTGCCGTTATTATTCAGGTCGGCCAGGCTGACGCGGTGAATCACGTAACGGGCAAGTACCGGGATGGTATGGAATTTTTCAAGCCTGTTGCCTGTGCGGTGGTAAAAGCATATTTCCGTTTTCCCTGCTATTACCACGTCATCAGCTCCGTCGCCGTCAATATCCCCTACCTCCATTGCCTGAATAAACAGATTCAGGTTCTGGGTTTTTGTGAAACCAAGATTCCCGGTAATCCCCGTGGGCCTGATAAAGGGTGAAGAGCCGTATTTGCCTTCAGGGGTATACATAAATGGACGTTCGGGGTGCACGGTAGTGTATGGAGAAACAGCCGCGGCGCCGGACGGCGTTGCGGTCCGGCCGAGTCTTGAAGCAGGCCGCTTGTAGCTGAATATTTTTTCCGCAATATCCCAGGCCAGGTCGTCGATCGCCACAATGACATCGTCTTTTTTTGACGCGGTGGCATAAAAGCTTTCAGGCGGGGCGGATCCTGAAACAAAATAGACTTTTGCATCAAGGCTTACTCCACCGCCGAGAGCTGTAAGACTCCCGGCAACAACGTAGTCGGAATGAAGACTGCGGCCGAATTCAACAAATTCCTTAACACCGGATATCTTGCCGGAACCGGCCAGGGCGCTGTCGACCATGCCTTTGTCTATTATTCTGATTCCTACGCTGCCCGCCAGTCTGCTTGCCAGCATATCCCTGATTCCGCTGCTCAGATACGAGAGGTCCCTGTCGGCATGTACCTCAAACGGCAGGAACGCAACACTGCGGGACTGGCCCAGGGCCGGGGTCATGGTAAAGAGCAGGACAATGCAGGACAAAATCAACCATGATAATAATCTATAAGGATAACGGAATTTTTTCATAACATGATTTCCCTGTTGTGATTTTTTTTACTTCGTGTTCGTTTATCAAAACCGAGTATAATACTTTAATAATCAGGGTATAGGCAAGTCTTTTTGTGTTTAGAGGTTCAGGGGTTCATATGAACCTTTGAATATTTACAATTTGGTGGTTCCAGCTGTTTTCCGGCATCAAGCCGAATATTTACGGTTACAGATTTTTTTTTACAAAAAAATCAATTACTTTTTTGCCCCATTGTCGTTTATTTGTATTAATAGTAAATGATGGCTTTTCAAAAAGTTCGATTTCAGATCTTGTTAATATTTATCTTTGCACGGCCTGTAAACCCTTTTTTCATAATAAATTGCACAAAAAATGGACAATTGGTTTAATGGGTCACAGTTCAACAGTTTTTAACCCCTGAATCTCTGAACCCCATACCCATGGACGCCTTTCCGGATATACTTAAATCGCTGCGCTGGCAGGACCTGGCGGACATCCTGATAGTCGCATTTGTCATCTACAGGATTATTCTGATAATCCAGGGGACACGCGCTGTCCAGATGCTCGCGGGTATTGCAATCCTGATCATTGTATACTTCGGCGCACGGGAACTTGAACTGCTCACTCTTTACTGGCTGCTCGGCACTGTTTTAAGTTCAATTTTTCTGATAATTATTATTATATTCCAAAATGATATCAGCCGTGCTCTGACACAGTTCGGGCGGTCGCCTTTTGCCAAATCCCACGCTGAAACATTGCAGGCAATGGATGAAATCGTAAACGCCGCAGTGTACATGTCTGAACACGGGATTGGAAGCCTCATGGTCATTGAACGTGAGACCGGCCTTAAAAATTATCTGGAATCAGGCCACTCCATCGATGCCGGGCTGAGCAAGGAGTTGCTTGTCAGCCTTTTTCTCACCAGCTCGCCCTTGCATGACGGGGCCGTGGTGATCAGCAGGGGCCGGATCGCAACAGCCGGGTGTCTTATGCCCCTTACCCGGAATCCGTACATCAGCAAGCAGCTTGGAACGCGCCACAGGGCCGCCATCGGTCTTTCCGAAGAAACCGATGCCGTGGTTGTCGTGGTCTCGGAGGAGACACGACAGATATCTCTGGTCCAGCACGGCGCCATCACAAGGGATCTTGACAAGATTTCCTTGAAAAGCCGACTTGATACAATCTTTGTGCCCAAGGAATATCAGCCCCAGTCATTATGGAAAAACTGGTTAAGCAGATCATAGACCGTTACGCACGGCCCAGGCCACGGTCATGGCCGAAGAACTGGGCGCTCAAGCTCCTGTCCTTATTTTTTGCGCTTTTTCTGTGGTATTTTGTGGTTGGCGAGGACAAGGTGGACATGACCGTGCGTATTCCGGTCGAAATCGTGAACCTTCCATACAATCTGGTCATCTCCAACCAATTCAAGAAAGAACTGGAAGTCAGTGTAAGCGGTCCCAGGGGACTGATTCGGGGAATATCGAGACAGGATGTCAGCCGATCCGTGGATCTTTCCAAGGCAGTGCCCGGAACCGAGGTTATTCACAATGAATTGGACTCTATTAGGTTTCCCAGGGGGATCAGGGTACTGCGCATCCAACCCGCCAATATTATTTTACTCCTGGACAGGCTGATCCAGAAAAAGCTGACAATTAAATACATAACCAGAGGATCCCCGGCAAAAAACTACGAAGTCATCTCAATACTTCTTGATCCGCCTTCGATCACTCTTACAGGGCCCCAGGCTCTTTTAGGAAATGAAGAGTTTTTGACAACCATCCCGATCGATATTTCCGGTTTGAACGGCCCCAGTCTGCGACAGGTCAGCCTGGACCTTAAATCTTCTATTGCAAACCTGATAGGCGAATCCGTAGTAACCGCCCGGATAAGCATAAAGGAAAAAACGGCTAAAAAAAACATACCTTCAGTTCCAGTCAAGTTAACTCAAACCAATGAAGGTTTTACTTATATTTTATCCCCCAAGACGGTCAAGGTCCAGGCGGAAATTCCCTTAAGCACAATAAGGAATACTGAAAAACTGAAGACATTATTTAATGCCGAAGTCCGGGCCGGGAACCTCTCTTCAGGCAGACACGAGTTAAAAGTGGAAATCAAGCCTCTGGAACATGGACGTATCATAAAAATTTCACCCGAAAAAGTGACCATAGAAGTCAGCGAATCAAAACCCTTAGTACCTTAGTGGCAATTTTCTTGTTTTTTATGGCAAGAAATCAAAAAGGTGAAATATTTTTAAATAGTTACACGCAGCTGTTAAGGTACTTATCCAGGACCTTTAAAAATTTCCAGTTTATCTGGGTTAGTTAAACCTTAAAACCTATCGAATGGTGAATTTGAATGAGAAGACTTTTCGGGACTGACGGGGTCCGGGGTGTTGCCAACACCTATCCCATGACCACCGAGATAGCCATGCAGATCGGGCGGGGGATAGCCTTTCTGATTAAAGATACCGGCCGCCAGGGCCGAATTGTCATTGGAAAGGACACCAGGGTCTCGGGTTACATGATTGAAAATGCCCTTGCGGCCGGAATCTGCTCTATGGGAGTCAACGTCCTCCTGGTTGGTCCGCTGCCCACGCCGGGCATTGCGTTTATCACAACCAGCATGCGCGCTGATGCCGGGGTTGTTATTTCAGCGTCCCACAATCCTTTCCAGGATAACGGGATCAAGATATTTTCCCATGACGGCTTCAAGTTGCCTGATGAGCAGGAGGCTGATATTGAAGATCTCATATTTTCACAGAAAATGGCGGCGTTAAGGCCTGTTGCGGATGATGTGGGCAAGGCCTTTAGAATAGACGACGCAAAAGGCCGTTACGTGGTGTTTTTAAAGAACACATTCCCGAAAAAATACACCCTGGATGATTTTCACATCGTGCTTGATTGTGCCAACGGGGCCACGTACGGAGTGGCGCCGCACGTGTTCGAAGAGCTTGGCGCCAGGGTAACTGCAATTGGAGTCACTCCGGATGGTAAAAACATAAATCATGAATGCGGAGCCCTTTATCCTGAGCCGATTGCAAAAAAGGTACGTGCAACCGGCGCAAACCTGGGGATCGCCCTGGATGGAGACGGAGACCGGGTCATTATCTGTGATGAAAAGGGTAATATTGTTGACGGCGACCATATCATGGCCATTTGCGCCGCAGACCTGATGTCCAGGAAAAAATTAAAGAAAAAGACCCTGGTTACAACCGTGATGAGCAACCTGGGCCTGGAGGTCGCGATGCAGCGTCTTGGCGGCAAAATGGTGCGCACAAAAGTGGGCGACCGTTACGTTGTTGAGGAAATGCGAAAGAATAAATATGGTTTCGGCGGTGAGCAGTCCGGCCATTTGATTTTTTTGGAACACAGCACGACCGGCGACGGAATCCTTGCAGCGCTTCAGATCCTCTCAATCATGATAAAACAGCGAAAACCCCTTTCGGAACTTGCCTCCATAATGGAATCCTTTCCACAGGTGCTTAAAAACGTGAGGACCTTGAAAAAACTGGATATTGATCTGATTCCTGGCTTTCAGGATAAAATAGAAAGTCTTAAGCAGGAAATCGGAACAAACGGCAGAATTCTGGTGCGGCCATCCGGCACGGAACCGGTTATCCGGGTCATGGTGGAAGGGAAAGAAGATGGCCTGATCAACCGAATGGCCGATGAATTGTGCGAAATTATCAGAAAGGCGGATGCATACTGAGGGATGTGGAAAGAACGGCTGGACAAACTGCTTTTGGCCGGAAATCTTGCGCCTTCAAGGCAAAAGGCCCAGGCATTGATTGCCGCAGGTCAGGTTTTTGTAAATGGTCGATTGGCGGACAAGGCCGGCGTCACGTTCCCCCTGGACTGCCGGATTGAGGTCAAGGGGAAATCGTGCCCTTACGTCAGCAGGGGCGGTCTTAAGCTGCAAAAGGGTCTGGAATTCTTTGAAATAAAACCGGCCGGCTGCATATGCGCGGACATCGGGGCATCCACAGGTGGTTTCACAGACTGCCTGCTGCAGAACGGCGCGGCAAAGGTCTATTCGATTGATGTAGGATACGGCCAGCTTGACTGGAAACTGCGGCAGGATTCGCGGGTTGTAGTAATGGAACGGACAAACGCCCGGTATCTGGCGCCGGGCGACATCGATGACCCCCTTGATCTCGCGGTCATGGACGCGGCGTTTATATCTCTTAAATTGCTTATTCCCCCTTTATTGGCCTTTTTTAATGATCAGGTCTCTATTATCGCTCTTATCAAGCCGCAATTCGAGGCAGGCAGAGACAAGGTGGGAAAAGGAGGCATTGTAAAAGACCCGGATGTGCATGAAGAAGTTATCAGGAATGTCCTGAGTTTTGCAAAAGCCCGGGGACTTAAAAGCAGAGGTGTCACACCATCCCCAATCCTGGGGCCGAAGGGCAACAAGGAATTTTTAGTTCATTTGATATCCCGCTAATCAATTTCAAAATTCACTTCATCCTCAACGGAATAAATTTTTCCGTTCCATTCAAAATCGTCCTGCTGCCAATGTGCGAGTTTTTCCCTGGCATACTGCTTGATAATGCCTGATTCCACCACCAGGTTACAGATGTCGCTGTCCAGGTGCCCGTCTTTTGCCATAAACCCGAGGATCCGCATGGATTCGGACAGGGTCTTTCCGGGTCTGTAAGGCCTGTCCACTGCAATCAGGGCCTCAAAAATGTCTGCTACGGCCAGTATCCTGCCTGCAAGATGGATTTTGTCTCCCGATAACCCGTTGGGATAACCGCTTCCGTCCAATTTTTCGTGATGCATGCCCGCGAATAAGGGAACATTGTGCAGTTTTTTTGGAAAAGGCAGCCTGCCCAGCATCTTGCTTGTAATAGTCACATGATTGGTAATGATTTTTCTTTCCTCGTTTGTAAGCGTTCCCTTCCTGATCGTGAGATTTTTCACCTCATCTTCACTGAGCAGCGGCACGGTCTTGCCACACATGTCAAATGATAATTTGCTGAGTTCCCGGATCCTCTTTACACTCTCATCCGACAGGAATTCGCCACCCATATTCACGGATTCCAGAAATGCCATATGCTCGTCAATCTTCTGCTGATCTTTCCTGTCATCTTCAATAACGTCCCCAGCCTGAACCGGATTTTTCCGAAGCCTTTGTATCAGGGCATCCCTTTTCAGGATTTCCATACGAAAGCCGATAGTCTCAATCCGGTCAAAAATGGTTTCAAGCTTTGTGGACTTGTCCACAATGTATTCCGGAGTAGTGATTTTTCCTATATCATGCATCCACGCGGCCATCCGATATTCTTCCATCTCATCAGGGTTAAAATGGATATCCGCGAATCTGCCTTTATCGGTCTTATGGATTGCCTCGGTAATCCTTTCCGTCAACTCTGCAACGTTCAGGATATGGCCAGCCGTATAGGGCGATTTTTCATCAATGGCGTCTGCAATGGATACAACAAAGGAATTCAAGAGATTCTCAAGCCCCTTGATAAGACGCATTTTTGTGATCGCAATGGCTGCCTGAGACGCAAGACTCGTGATCATCTCAACCTCGTACTCAGGAAATGACACTATTTCTCCGCTTTCTCTATCCTTGGCATTGAGCAATTGAAGAACGCCGATCACTTCATCTTCGTGATCCAGCAGGGGAATCACAAGCATTGATTTAGACCTGTAACCCGTGGTGGAATCAAATTTTTTGGTACCCTGAAAATCAAAACCCTTTGCATGATAGACGTCAGGGATATTTATGGTATCACAGACCAGCGCGCAGTGTGCGGAAACATTGGAGTGATTCTCGTTGCCTTGCTTGTCCTTTAAGGGGACAGGGGGCCAGGTAATTTTTTTTCCTGTGCCGCCCATGCTGAGGTTAAGGGTGTCATTTTGTACAATAGAAAAATTGAGAACGTCATCATACTCGTGCTTGATGTAGAGAGTTCCGCCGTCCGCATTTGTAAAGTCTTTGGCATTGTTAACAATCATTTCAAGGAGTCGATCAAGGTTTTTTTCTCCAGACAGCGCGAGTCCGATCCTGATAAGATTCTGAGTATGGTCAACCTGCCTTTCGGCAAATGTACGGACATCAGGCACCGCCCTTTTCAGCAATTTATCTAATGCGGGATCCTTGCTCAAACCTTTGTCCAGTGTATTGTCAACCATAACGTTACCTTATCCGAATTTTTTGGGACTCGACAGAAACTCATTCGAGCCATTATATAGCGTATGAGAAAAAAAAAAAGAGATTTCAAGAAAGGCTTTGATTCATACCAATGCTGCGATGAATCATTTCCATTATTGACTTGTAGTTCTGTCAATGCTATTTATAATAGAAACTAGTTAAGGTTTGCTCAAAATAATTTCATATTTTGATGAGCCTCGATAGCTGAAAATGTAAATTCATTTTTGAGCGAACCATAAGGACGGTCGATTTCCGGTTCCTGCCGGGGAGGCCGTAATCATATCATTTATTAAAAAATTAAAAATTATGAAAAAACAAAATTTTATTGGAAAGCGGTTTGGACAGGGTCTGGCAATATTTGTTATTGCAATACTTTTCTCCGCACCCTCATTTGCGGCGGAATATATCAGCGTAAAAAAGGACGGAGTCAATATCCGGTCCGGTCCGGGCACGAACACTGAGATCCTATGGGAAGTGTTCAAGGACTTCCCGCTTGAAGTCCTTAAAAGAAAAGGCAAATGGATACAGATCAGGGATTTTGAGGGAGACAAGGGATGGGTTTACAGCCAGCTTATTTCCAATACAAAGACAGTGATCGTAAAGGTAAAGACCGCAAACATGCGCGTTGGGGCGGGGAAAAACTACGAGATCATGGCCACTGTGAAATACGGGGTTGTTTTTAAACCTGTTGATAAAGACGGACACTGGATAAAAGTGAGCCACGAGGACGGCACAAACGGTTGGATGTATGATACGCTGCTTTGGCCGAAATGAGTGACAAGTGACGAATGACGAGTAAGCTCTAACTGATTTTAATGTATCGGAAAAATAAAGTTTCCATCCATTTGTTAGAGCTTACAAAAAAATCAAAATTTGATATCAGATGTTTGTTACCAGCTCTGCGCTTTCTGCGGGGACCCAGCAAGTGCGGCCATCCATCAGTTCGATGTGGAACCACTGGCCGCGATTGTCTAAAAGCATGAAATCCACTCCTGCATGAAGAGGTTCTTCAAAACTGGGCTGGTATGATGTACTGTCTCCTTTGCGGGCAACCACCTCCCTGTCCACCAGGACACCGTAACCATTTTCTGAACTTCCAAACCTTTCCACTCCCAAAGATCCCATAAAAAGCAGAGAAAATCCCAGCGTTATTCCAAGGCCCCATTTGGCCGCGGGATTTTGTTTAAAAAGAATCACCACGGCAAAAATCCAGAATCCTGTATAAAAAAGGGCAAAAAGAATGGACCGGATTTTTGGAGAAAGATCGTAGTGCCAGAAGAAAAACGTCTTTAAGATTTTTTCATTCTGCTTTTCTTCGATCCTGTCGTGGCGCATGCTTAATGCATATGAGAGATTCTGCTTAAGATTCGGGTCATCCTGGGCATATACTTCCGCCCGCCTGTAATTTACGATAGCCCGGCCGATATCATTAAGGCGGAAATAAATGTTTCCGATATTGTAAAAAATTTTTCCGTTTTTGACACCGCCCTTTATAAGCCGTTCATACCGTATGAGTGATTTTTTTAAAAGTTCCTCCACTGCGGAAGAAGGCATTTTTCCCGTGTTGCCGGTCTCCGACATCTTAAGGGCCTGATGGAAAAAATCCCCGGCCTGGTTGAATAATTCCGTTTTTTCGGTCTTGCTCAGAGAATCAGCCGCCCAGGTGTGATGCACATTAAAGAAAACAAACAGCAAGAATATGATGAATCCGACTTTTTTCATTGTACAGACGAAGGGGACTGCGGCTGATCAAGCAGATCCTCAAACTTTTTTTCAAGAATATCCTTTATGACAAAGGACCCGACACGCACGTAGAAAGGCGAATCACTTGCCTTTACAACATGATTGTCGGTTTCTTCATCCTTGGGACCGATTTTCAGGCTGATCGATTTTTGTTTTGATTGAAGTATAAGTTCTGCAACAGGCGTTTTAAGTCCGTAACTTTCATCTTCATCCCTGCCCAGGTATTTAGTGAGTGATATCATCCCGGCCCTTCGGAGAAACTCCTCTGCTTTTTCCATGGAAACGGTTTCATCTGCTCCGGATTCCACGTTTTTCCATGTGTTGTCTTTGCCCTTTGTTATTTTGAAACTGCCGTGACTGTTTGTAAGCTCAACTTCCACAAGTTCTTCCGGAGTCATTTCAACATACCGGTTCTTCCACCATGCCGAATTTTCGGTGGGGGCCTCCCAGGAGGAAAGACCTTTTACAAGAAATACCTCGTCCTCGCCTTCCATGCGCACATGTATCGTATTGTTTCCCGGCGAGGCGCCAAGAAAGATGAGATACGATTTTCCGTCATCAATAAGTATTTTTATTTTTTGTTCAAATGTTTCATCATCCACCTTGAGACGGATACGGCTTGATGCAGTACGGGTCACAAGACGAGTTGATTTCAGGGATACCAGTTTGCCGGCAAGAGAATCCGCCTTGATTCCATTGACCGGATACCCGTCCGGCTCAATCGTCCATCCTTGTTCGCCTTTTTTAAGGGTTATCGAGTCCTGCTCATTGTCAGTAATAATAAGCCCGATCACCTTGTCCTGTTCAATCCCTGGAAAAAATTCAACAACCGGCGCAACGGTTTCTTTACCCGGACGATACATGTATCCTATCAGAACGATCTGAAGCAATAGAATTGCAAGGAGGAAAATATTACGCTTGTTCATGATTTTCAGACCTTGTTAAGCCGATGATTAATTGGTTAGTTGGTGTTTTGATCTGGATTTCATAATTCATCATTCATAATTCATCATTCCAAACCCATGGGTTGTTCTCTTTTTCGACTGAATATGCCGTAAGCGGTGATGATCAGCAGGGCAAAGAGCGCTATACCGTAATTCAGCCATTCCCAGAATGTCTGCTCCTGCCGGGTCATGGGATAAAGCAACCTGGCATGCGATCCCCTGGAACGGATCAGGAGCAGTTCCTCATCCTCCACTGACCAGTCAATCGCATTCTGAAGGAACTCAAGACCGTTTAAAAAGCGGTCCTCACCCAGGCTTTGGGAGATGTTGATCACTGTGTCGTTCAAATATTCCGAACTGCCTGCAATGACCATGCGCGCGGATTGCGGCGATTTTATTATTACAGGTTCAGGCGGCAGATCCTGCTCTTGTTCTTCCTCTGCCTCTAAGTCTGCGTCTTCAAGCTCGCTGATTTCATCATCCGCCTTGACATCCTCTTCATCTTTTACAAGCCTTGGATCCGGTTTTCCATCAAAAAAGCTCTGGAATGAACCCTGAATCGAGACCGCAAGTGTACGGCCGGACAGAGAATCTCCATCCGGAAAACCCGAGGCGTAACGATTGAAATCAGGTTCAATATCCGTCCCGGTATGGATCCAGGAATTCGGACTTGATTTAAGAAGAGTGATCAGCTTACGGCCCTGGTTTTTTTTCGGATCAATAACAAGCGGTGAGACCCAGTTCATTGTCACTGCGGAAAGACCGGCAACAACGGGATTTTCTTGATCCATGCCGTCACTTCGGACATCCACAAAAAAGGGATAATCCATACGCCTGATCTCCTGGATAACAATACCTCCCAGGTCGCGGGAGACCGGAATGGGAAAAGGCTCATTCTGTTTGTCCATCACAAGTCCATCTTTAATGGTTATTCCGTAATGGGCAAACATTTCGTTTATGCCCGACGTGGTCTTTTTTATTTTTAATGATTTGGAATAGGGCGTTAGATCCAGCACATAGTTGCCGGACATTGCAACTACGCTGTTGCCTCGCATCAGGTGCTGATCTACCGCAAACCGGTCAAGGTCATCCATGTCCTGCGGCGCTATGAGAAGCAGCACATCCACGTTGCCCGGGACCCTTCCGGAGGAGAGATCTACCTCCTTGAGATTGTAGTTTTCGCTTAACACCCGCCGGATCAATTGGTAACTATCAGAAGGCTGCCCGGGCGGCATCATGGGGTTCATCTGCCGGGGCATGGTTTTTGGCGCCCAGAGCCCTACGGTCTTTAAAAATCCGGATGATGTCCTTTTAATAACACCCTCTATTTCGGTCCTGATATCAGCCTCGCTCATGTCCCCGCTCAGGTGGACCCGCTCCACGCTGTCATCCTTGACCACAAACAGATGCAGATAAAAGGATTCCGAAGAAAAGAAGAAGACACGAAGCGGTTCTATACCGAACTGTTGGTTGACCTGTTCCCGGTTCCAACCTCCAGGTTCATCCGGGTTGATGATCTCGTAACCCAGCCTGCCTGCCGACTCCTTTTGAAGATCGGCAACAACTTTATTAATCCTTTCCGGCATCTCGATTACAGGCTCGGGCATTGAGCCAGGAGTCAAGACAGCTGTGATCTTGATATCGCTTTTCAGGTCCATAAGTACGGAGGCCATGCTCTGAAAACCATACACAACCTTTTTAATGGATTTTGTGAGGTCATACTCCAGGTTGCGCAGCCCCACGTCAAGCTGACCCTCCTTTCCGTGCTTGATCTCAATAAGATCGTTAAACCCAAGGGTTACATACTGATCTCCATATTTTATAAGGATATTAAAATATGAACTTACAACCGAGGCCTCGTAACGGCCCGCCACCTGGAACGGGACAGGTTTGATTCCAAACTGCTGGTTTGCCTCCGCCTCAAGCTCTTCATCGAATTTGGGATCTACAAATGAGACCTCCACCCTGCCTCCGGACGCAACTCCATACTCTTCCATCAGATCCTTGATTCGCGGGACAAGAGGCGCCAGGAGCGGGTGGGTTTTTTTGCTGAAATACCCACGGAGGATCAGAGGTTCCGTGAGATTGGAAATAAGATCCTTTGTAGACCCTGAGATGGAATATTCACGATTCTCGGTGAGATCAGCCCTTAAGGTGTGGATTGGATTAAACCAGATGTTTGCGGCTGCAAGATTAGCGCAGATAAGCGCTACAGCCAGCATAACATTTCTACGGTAAGTAGCGGTAATGGGTCCGAAACTCCACCGTTTTCGATCCAGGGAATACACATTCAGGGTAAGGAAAAAAATTGAGAGCGATCCATAAAAAAGGATATCACGAAGATCGATCACCCCGCGCTCAATGCTTGCAAACCTGCTGCCAGTGCCGAATGCACGGAGGAATTCACCGGCGTCATTGCCTACAAAACCGGTAATCCCGGAAGAACCGACAAGATAAAAACAGCCCGAGAGCAGAACCGTAACTATCAGGGCGATAATCTGGTTGTCTGTGCGTGATGAAACAAAGAGGCCGATAGCAATATAGGAGGATGCCATCAGAATAGCGCCCAGGTAACCGCCGGCCACCGGGCCCCAGTCGATATTGCCCATTATGGAAACGGTCAGGGGCAGCCCCAGTGTCAGTCCAAGCGCGACAGACACCAGTATGAGCACGGCAAGAAATTTTCCCATGACCAGTTGGGAAAGGCGGACAGGCAGGGTCAAAAGGATCTCCAGCGTGCCCATCTTCTGTTCCTCGCTCCACTGCCGCATGGTAAGGGCGGAAACGAGAAAGATCATTAAAAGCGGCATCCAGCGGAACAAGGGCCTTATGTCGGCAATGTTCCGTGCAAAAAATGTTTCCACCCAGAAAAATGAAAACAGGGCCGACACAAGGAATGCGCCAATAAAAATTCCCGCCATGGGCGAACCGAAATAAGCGGCTAATTCCTTTTTTGTAATGGAGAGCATCTGTCTCATTATTATTCCTCCATCGTAACTATTCAGAGATGCCCTTACTTAGCAGACTTCTCCGTATGTAATCGTCCACAGGCGCCCCATATGTGCGTGAGCAGGCCGGCGAACTATAGTAAACCTATGTGAGTCGGACTGATCGCGTGCAGATGGGGCGCCTGTGGACGATTACTCGGCGGTAAGTTCGTTGAATACGGACTCAAGTGTTCTCACTTCCCTTTTCAGTTCGCAGAGCAGCCAGTCGTTTTTTCTGGCGATTCGGTATATCGCGGGACAGAGATCCTGGTTGGAATCCCCATGAATTCTGTAACTCACGCGGCCGTTAGTGCGGCCCGTGATTTCCGCCATTTTGACCCCTGAAAGCGCGGAAAGGCTTTTTAATGGCTGATCCTCTTTTCCGGTCGATTCTTCCAGGGTAAGGAGTGCATCCGCTGTTGATGCCAGTTCGGACAATCCGGCATCAGCCTTTACCTTGCCGCGAGTGATAATAATTGCCCTGTCACATGCCGCCTCCACCTCGGAAAGGATATGGGTTGAGATAAGAACAGTGCTGTTTTGGGCAAGTTTTTTGATCAGGTGGCGCACCTCCACAATCTGGGTCGGATCCAGGCCGTTTGTCGGCTCGTCCAGAATCAGCAGGCCAGGTTTATGGAGAATGGCCTGGGCCAGTCCGACGCGCTGGCGATAGCCTTTGCTGAGAGTGGAGATGGTCCGGTTCAGCCTGGTCTCCAACCCGACCGCGTGCACGGCCTCGGATAGACTTTTGTTCAGCTTATTCTTTGGAATCATGCGAAGATCCGCAATCATTTTAAGATGAGACTGAACACTAAGCTCCGGATAAAGCGGCGCATTTTCAGGGAGATAACCGATCATCTCCTGAACCTTGCCCATGTTTTCCAGCACATCGAAGCCGCCTACCCGTGCCGTGCCTGATGCGGGATGGAGATAGCCGGTCAGGATCTTCATCAGCGTGGTCTTTCCGGCGCCGTTGGGACCGAGAAGACCTACGATTTCTCCCGGCTTGATTAAAAACGATACCTTGCAAAGCGCATCAATATCGCCATAAGACTTGGAAAGCTCATTAACTTCTATCATTATGTCCCACTGCCAAGGAATCTGATTTTTTCGGGGGATTTTTTAGCCCTAGGGCTGATAATCTCTAACAAATGGACAGAAACTTTGTTTTTCCGATACATGAACATAAGGGCGAACACAAGGTTGCGCCCCTACTGACAATAACATCAAACATTGCCTGGAGATAATATGCGCCGACCCGTAGGGGCGAACCTTGTGTTCGCCCTTTGGAACCCAACCAACCAATCACTCAACCCTCGACGCCCTTTCCAGGATCATGTAAGTCCGGTCGACCATTGTTCTGGGCTCTACCATCAGGCCTGCCTGGATGAGCGCATTATCATAAATCTGTTCGACAATGTCTTTGGCAAAAAGTTCGTCTTTTTCTTTTAATGCGGAAAGATTTTTGATAAGGGGATGCTTTGTATTTATCTCCAGGTTCTTGTTGCCGAAATTCTGGAGATCCTGGTTTGTGGCCCGCATGATTCTTTCCATACTGCTGGTCATGAATTGATCAGGGTTCACGATAATTGCCGGACTGTTGACCAGCCGTTTTGATTCAAGGACATCCTTGACCTTGTCTGCCAGCGCCCCTTTTATCCATTCGACCAGTTTCTCGGTTGTCTTGGCGTCAAGTGGCTGCTCTTCCGATGCCTCGGCCTTGTCGGCCTTTTCTTCCTTTTCGTCTGGAAGATGAAGATCAGCACGGTCTGCGGACACCAGTTTTTTGCCGTCAAACTCACCTAAGTGACTGAAAACAAAGTCGTCAATCGGCTCTGTTGTAAAAATGATCTCAGTGTCGCGTTTTTTAAAGGTCTCAATATAGGGTCCTGACTCAATGGCCTCCCGGCTCGGGCCGTTGATGTAATAAATATCCTTCTGGTCCTCTTGCATTCGCTCGATATATTCAGAAAGAGAAATAAGCTTGCCTTTTTCCGCTTTCGAGGACTCAAAGCGCATGAGCTTTGCAATATTGTCACGGTGGTCAAAGTCCGTGGTCGCGCCCTCCTTTAAAAACATACCGAAATTCCACCAGAAGTCATCATATGCCTCGGGATCAGCCTTGGCCTGTTCTCCCAGGAATTTTAAAAATCGCTTTGTCACGACTTTTTTGATTTTTGCAACCAGTGCATTGTCCTGCAATGCCTGTCGTGAAATATTTAAAGGCAGATCCTCGCTGTCTATGACGCCTTTTACAAACCTGAGCCATTCCGGCAGAATTGTCTCGCTGTGCTGCTCGATGAGCACCTTCTGGCAGTATAGATTCACACCGGGCTGGACCCTGCCGAACCCCATTCTTTCAAAATTTTCCTGGGGCACAAAGAGAAGGGCATTTATGGAAAGCGGCGCATCCGCTGAAAAATGGAGCCGGAAACCGGGATCATCAACCGCATTGCCGATGAATTTGTAGAATTCGTTATATTCTTCTTCCTTGATCTCGTTTTTATTCCGGGTCCATACGGCCTGGATTGTGTTTATCTTTTCGCCCCCGACCTTGATTGGAAAAGGAACGAAATTGGAATACTGTTTGATGATCCTCTTGATGGTTTCCTCGTTTGCATAATCATGGGCATCATCTTTAAGTTCGAGGATCATCTTGGTCCCGCGGTGCAGTCCGGGACAGGCGGAGATCGTATAGCCGCCCTCGCCGTCCGAAGACCACTCATGGCCTTCATCATCTATCCGAAAGGAACGAGACTGAACAATAACGTGTTTTGCCGCCATAAAGGCCGAATAAAAACCTACCCCGAACTCGCCTATAAGGCTCACATCTTTTTTTGCAGCCTCGGTTAGATTTTGCATAAATGAATTTGATCCGGAATGGGCGATCGTGCCCAGATCGGCCGCCAACTCCTCTCTGGTCATACCGATCCCGGAGTCGGTGATGGTCAGCGTATGGTCTTTATCATTAACGCTGATGTTGATTTCAAGGGGAGCTTCCTTATCAAAGACCTCATTTTCCAACAGGCTCTGGTGACGGTACTTTTCAAGGGCGTCGGCCCCGTTTGATATCAACTCTCGCAGGAAAATATCCCGTTCCGTGTAAAGAGAGTTGATAACAATATTAAGAAGTTTTTTGACCTCGGTCTGGAATTCCCTGCTCTCGGTCTTGGATTCGGTATTACTATCAGCCATTTTTTTCCCTCATTTTTATATCACATGATATGGATGAATTATGAATTATAAATGATGAATATTAGCCCGTAGGGCGCTAACTTGTTGATATCATTTGGGACGATGTTTCAGTCAGTCATTTTTTGCAGGTCCGTCTAATTTCGGCAAAAAAAATAATCATAAATAACAATCTGTCAAGTAAACAGAATTAATAGATAATGCGTCCGCGGAGAGCTTTTTTATGACATGGATAAATATCGCAGTATGATGTTGACAAAGGAACAAATATCGTTAAATTGTGATAAACGTTCGCTCAAAAATAAATTTATAGTATAGGAATTTTTATTTTTTGGGCAATTATTTCAACCAGTCGCCTCCACGAATTTTGTTGATGGTGCATGGAATACACCCTGCCGGGCTTATTAATAAAAATGATCAAAAAATGGGATTTCCTATACTATGAACTTAGAATGCTTAGCTAAAGATCTGCACATGAAACCTGAAGCGCTTTTAAAAGAAAGCATAGAAACATTTTTAAAGCGCAAGTTAAAGGTCATAGAATCGGAACTTTTTCTCCTTGCAAAAAAATATGGGGTCGGTAGCATTGCTGAATTTGACAACATGGTGAAAGAAGGAAAGTTCCATGAAGAACATACATTTGAGGACTATTTCAAATTTGACAATCTTGAAGCAGAAAGAGATCAGGTATTGAATCATCTGGAGAAGCTGTAGTGGTTGCTTTAGAAGAATTGACAAGGATTGCTGAGATCGAATTCTTCGACATTGTTGATTCTACTGAACTAATGGAACTAAATTGCGGATAATGCTATCAAGGGAAGGTTTTATTGATGTATGGCTATCCAAAAAATTACCAGGCAGATTCGGTTATCATTGGGAAGAAGAATCTACAGGCTTTTCTTACCGTTATGACAATTTCCCCAATACCAAATGGAAATATGTTTCTACTTACCCGTATCACTTTCATGACGGTTCCCAGGACAATGTGATTGAGTCCTCACAATTCGAAAAGGGTGTTGAAGGTGGCTTTCGGAGTTTTATGAGGTGGGTAAGATCAAAATTAGACACAAACTAACCCAGATAAACTGGAAAATTTTAAAGGGTCCTGGATAAGTACCTTAACAGCTGCGTGTAACTATTTAAAAATATTTCACCTTTTTAATTTCCTGCCATAAAAAACAAGAAAATTACCACTAAGGTACTAACAATGGGACTTGCATTTGCCGGCAACCCTTTGCCCTGTGGATGTTTATACTCAAATAGCCTTCAATGCCTCGCTTAGTTTCCTTACTGCTGTTATCTTCATTCCCTTTATCAACATATCAGGTTTTCGATTAAGGCTACCGGCAAAAAATTGAATATTGACCCAGCGTTTTGTCTCGATTGCAATTATTCGTTCAAGGATCGAAAACGAGTCAAGCATCCCGGCCGTTGTACCAAATGCAAGAGTACTCACATACGGAAACCGGAATATTCAATTCGCTAAGGGTCCGAAATAATTTCCCAGCCCTAACCCAGATAAACTGGAAATTTTGGGGGTGGTTTTAATTTCGGCCATTTCAATAATCGTAGGTTGTGGTTGAGCCGACTTTTTTGTTGGGTTTCGTCCCTCAACCCAACGCTAGAATCTCAGACATTCCGATATTTTTGAGAATAAGGCGAAACCCAACAAGTTGCCGAAGTTAAAACCAACCCTCAAAATGGGGTTGATTTTAACACACTTTCGCTGGGTTCGCTGGACAATAAATGGACATGTGGAGCCTGTTAACACGGTTGACCCGGGATACCACGGAAAAGATACTGGATTCTCAAAAAGAAACCCTTGAAGGATAATAAAAAACGTACTTCTCTTAAAGTTGAGCAACACATCATTCACGTGGAAACTCGTGGTGAGTTAACCAGCGGCATGATTTTTCCCGATGATCGCCCTACACGCAACCCTGCCTGGCGGAACCCGGCAGAAGAGGTAATTGGAATTGCTAAGAATGTGGAGAGGGAAGCTTTCGAGGAGTTTTTTCTCATGCGCCTTGTTTGAACTGGAATACTGGGATGTTAGGAGCAAAAAATGGCCAAAAAAATTAAGAAAATTCCTTACGGCATTGCTGACTTTGAGAAAATCCAAAGCAAAGGGTTTTACTATGTTGACAAGACCCGATTTATTCCTTTGATAGAATCAGCCGGTGAATATCTCTTTTTTATTCGACCCAGGCGATTCGGCAAGTCCCTGTGGCTTTCCGTTCTGGAAAGTTACTATGATATTGCCAAAAAAGACCGTTTCAGGGAAATCTTCAAGGGAACGTGGATTGGAAAAAATCCCACTGATGACCAGGGGGTCTATCTGGTCCTGCGTTTCAATTTTTCTGCAGTCAATCCTGATCCTGAAAAGGTGGAGGCTTCGTTTGAGACCTACTGTCAGGGAGTATTTGAGGAATTTCTCAGTAAATACGAAGATGCGTTCACCCCGGAAATTCTTAGCAAACTCACTTCTTTGCCCACTATTACAGACAGGTTAAACAGGCTCTTTGCCTATGGTTTCAGCCATGACTTAAGACTCTGCATACTTATCGACGAATACGACAATT
>JAYEGR010000157.1:0-6389 GCA_034659175.1 Thermodesulfobacteriota bacterium
TAATTTTTTCACTTCAGCCTCCCTTAAAAATTTAGATCACAAAGGGATGGGGACGAAATAACTTCCCATCCCTAACCGAAATAATAATCCCTAACCCAGATAAACTGGAATTCTTTAAAGGTACTTAGGAACAGGGCGTAAATAAATTGAACAAAATTCCATCTCAGCTTCAGGCCATCTTAGGCCGGCTCTCAATCACAAAATCCTCAACGTAGCCCTGCTACGCCTGCGGTTTTGTTCAATCGAGCCGACCAAATCTAACCTAAAGCTGAGCGTAATTTTGCTCAATTTATTTCCTCTCTGTTCCTTATCTTATATCGAGCTTTACTCTCAACCATCCTCAAAAATGCTTGTTGAAAAAAAATTACTATAACAAATTATCAGGAAAAAGACAGTGTTGAAAAATCAGGCCGAAACTATTAGAATATCTTCCGGCTACCAACTTAAAGCTGGGACACTTTCCGCCATTCCAGCTCTATGGTAATTCCAAAATCAAAATGTAAATTTATTTCTGAACGAACCCTAAGGATGTAACTTCTCAAAAAACTCAGGGTAAAATGTATGGATCGGCGAGATAATTCTTTGCTGATAATTGCCCCTATAACCAACTAAAGATAATGAAAATCCTGATGCATATCTGCTGCGGTCCATGCGCAATATATCCTCTGAATGCGCTGCGATCAGACGGCCATGAAATCCGTGGATTCTTTTTTAATCCCAACATCCATCCTTACAGGGAATTTAAAAAACGGCTGCAAGCGCTTAAGACGGTTGCTGATAAAATGAGCCTTGAGATCGACTATGTGAAGGAATACGGCCTTAAGGAGTATTTACGCAAGGTGGTGTACAATGAAGAGCGCCGCTGCTCCATCTGTTACGAGATGCGTCTGCTCCCAACGGTAATGCAGGCAAAAACAATCGGGGTTGACGCCTTTACAACGACCCTCTTATACAGCAGGTACCAGAATCACGACCTGATCCGGACTACAGCGGAACGGTTGGCCGAGGAATATAATATTTCTTTTTATTATCAGGATTTTAGAAAAGGATGGCAACAGGGCATTGACATGTCCATAAAAATGGACATATATCGTCAGCCCTATTGCGGCTGTATATACAGCGAGCAGGAAAGGTATGACAAAAAGGCCCGGAAAAAAAACCGCGCTCATTTCTAAACAAGACCCCTTACCGCTGTGAATATTTAATTACTGCTTCATGATACCGGGTCTGAAATCAAATGATGCAAACGATTTAAGGTCGGACAGGGATAGTTCCGGCAGCCATGATTTCCATTTACGCTTAGGAGGATTGCCTGCCTGAAGCGCGGCCA
The DNA here is from genome assembly GCA_034659175.1 of Thermodesulfobacteriota bacterium. Lineage (GTDB taxonomy): Bacteria > Desulfobacterota > Desulfobulbia > Desulfobulbales > DAOVYS01 > DAOVYS01. Next base: position 1,331 of record JAYEGR010000157.1, read on the forward strand.
GCAGTTCTTCCGCGTCAGGGACAATCAATGCCTGGGGAAAATGGGTCAGGATATATTCAAGCCGCCTCATGGCCTGATCATATTCTCCGGTCTTCATGTAAAAGATAGCTACATAAAGTTCATGATCAGCAAGAAAATCATTGGCTGCCTTGATACGCTTATCGGCCTCGACAAAATAAGGGGACCCGGGGAAGGTTCGATTCAGCCGTGAAAACGATGCAATAGCCTCACTTGCCACTTTAGTGTCCCTGTCTTTCGTATCAATTCGCCTGAAATGACACATGCCGATCTGGAAAAGGACGTAAGGGATTGCTTCGTTGGTCGGATGGTTGTTTTCAAACTCTTCGTACAGGAGAAGGGCCTCACCATAATCCTTCTTATAAAACTTGCAGTCAGCGGATTTGAGTTCCGCAAGTAAGCTGAAACGGCTGAACGGATAGCGGTCTTTTAATTTTTCAAAGGCATCCAGGGCTGAATAATAGTCCCCATGATTAAGGTCGTTAAGCCCATCCATGGCAAGACTTTCCGCAGTTTCCGGACGCTCCGCGCCCTCATCCGGCCAGACAACTCTGATTAGTTGATCAATTGCCGTACATCCTGAAAGACCTACCGGCATCACACATAAAAACAACACGATTAAAAAATTACCGGTGATTGCCCAAATTCTACTGTTATTTCGATCCATTATCTTACTACTGCTGTGACTCTGCAAACATTCACCAAATATAAAAAAAGGTTTAAAAACACTCTGCGCCTAAGGTTCGCCAAAAAATAACTTCACATTTTCATGCGTCGATCCATCCCGTATGGCTTCGTTGCTCGTCGGTTAAATAGCCTTGCTATTCACACTCCTCGCGTCTTGCCACGCGGGCGCGCCTCAACACCTGAAAATGTAAGTTCATTTTTGGGTGAACCCTAAACGTTTATAACACATTCTGAATCATGGCGACAAGCTGGGGTTTGCCGACTGCGCCTGTGATCTGATCAGCAACCTTGCCGTCCTTGAACACGATCAGGGTCGGGATTGCCCTGATGCCGAATCTGCCCGGGGTCGCAGGATTTTGATCAACATTCATTTTAAATACTTTGAGCTTACCGTCAAACTCCTCGGCCAGTTCTCGCACCACAGGCCCGATGGCCTTGCACGGGCCGCACCACGGCGCCCAAAAATCAATCATTGCAGGCAGATCCGACTTTAATATCTGCGAATCAAATTTATCGTCCGTCGTTTCTTGAATTATCTCATCACCCATGCCTGTTTCTCCTATCCATGAAAATTTTTAAATCTTAACAAAAAAGCACTTCCCGGCCACCACGTGGCACGGGAAAAGATATATCGGATATTGATTATGTGTTTCATATTACCTACTGTATCTTTTCCTGACAAGAAAATTATCACCAAGGCGCTAAACTATCATTTTGACATAACCGGATATGCCATGCTATAGTGTTCCTTTTTTTGTTCATGTATCGGAAAAACACCCTCATGAGGAGGTTCAATGAATACTGAAAAATCCCGCATCCTGTTTGAAAAAGCTCAAAATTACATCCCTGGCGGAGTAAACAGCCCGGTGCGCGCCTGCAAGTCCGTGGGCTGTAATCCACTCTTTATCGACCGGGCATCAGGATCAAAAATATCCGACGTAGACGGAAACACATTCATTGATTTCGTATGCTCATGGGGTCCGATGATCCTTGGACACGATCATCCCGCGGTTCGGGAGGCGGTTGCCGAGGCGCTTGGCAAGGGTACAAGCTATGGCGCCCCTACCCCGTCAGAGGTGGAACTGGCCGAACTTGTCACTGGAGCCCTGCCCTCAGTGGAACGGGTTAGATTTGTAAATTCAGGCACTGAGGCCACAATGAGCGCAATCCGCCTTGCCCGCGGATATACGGGGAAAAATGTTGTAGTCAAATTCGACGGATGCTATCACGGCCATGCAGATTCTTTTCTCGTTAAGGCCGGATCAGGGGTCATAACCCTTGGAATACCCGGCAGCCCGGGCGTGCCTGAAGATATTGTCAAAAATACGATTTCCATCCCGTATAACGATCCGGAAACCCTTGAAAAAACCCTTTGTGATGAGTCGCTGGGCATCGCCTGTGTGATAATCGAACCGGTCGCTGGCAACATGGGTGTGGTGGTTCCTGATATTAATTTTCTTGAAAAACTCAGAAAATTAACCGAGGAACTCAATATAGTGCTCATCTTCGACGAGGTGATCACCGGCTTTCGTTTAAGTTTCGGAGGCGCTCAGAGCAGATTCGGAATCAGTCCGGACCTTACATGTCTTGGCAAAATAATCGGTGGAGGCCTCCCTGTCGGGGCTTATGGCGGCAAAAAGGCGATCATGGACATGATTGCCCCGGACGGCCCGGTCTACCAGGCCGGCACGTTGTCCGGCAATCCCCTGGCAATGGCTGCCGGCATTACGACATTAAAGCTGCTGAAGGAACCTGGTTTTTATGACGATCTTGAAAAAAAGGCCGACTTCTTCGCCGCTGAACTGGAAGGACTGGCCAAAAAACTCTCCCTGAATACGACAATGAACAGGATCGGTTCATTGATGACCACCTTTTTCACCGGTGAAAAAGTAACTGATTTCACATCAGCCATGAAAGCGGATACGAAAAAATATAGTCTCTATTACAGAGAAATGCTGGATCAAGGCGTATATCTGGCCCCCTCACAATTTGAGGCGACATTTATCTCTGCCGCTCATACCGCGGAGGATCTTGAAAAGACACTCGAAAGCGCTGAAAAGGCTCTTGGAAAAGTGGCATTAAGTTAAAAAAATATTGACTTTAAAACGCGGTCATGATATCAAACGCTCGGTTGAATTTTCCAGGGCGGATTGTTTTTTATTAAGATAAAAGCAGAAAGTCCGGAGGGAATAAATGGCCAATATGCGCGGTGAACTGATGCGGGTAATGGCCGATGCCAGCACGATCGGCATAACAATGGCCGCCTGCATATTCATCGGTGTCGGTATAGGTTATTATCTGGACTACAAGGTATTTCACGGAAGCACATTTCCGTGGTTCTTGATTATAGGCACCGCATACGGAATTATTGCAGCTTTTGTCAGTCTATTCAGACTGGCCAAGCAAAAGGAGAAACAGAATCAACCCCCAAAAGACGACTGAGATCTCGGCAAGGAAAATCCAGCAACTCAGTTGGATAATATTATTGATCTTGACGGTGGCGGGTTGGGTGGCATTTTCTCCTCTGATCGGTAAATCAATTTTCGTAGGCGGATTGATTTCCAATCTCTGTTTCAAATGGCTTGAAAAGGATCTGACAGGACTTTTTAATGGTTCGGCAAAACCCGCAAAAATCAAGTTCATTTTCAGATATTATTTACGTTTTGCAATAGTAGTAGCTGTTCTCTATTTTCTTATTAAGTTGCAGTTGGTTCACACGGTAGGACTTGTGCTCGGTTTGTCCACCGTGATAATAGGCATTAGCATCACCGCTATCGCAGCGGCAAAAAAAACCGGGCTAACGATAACGTGAAGGAGGCCACTAGTAACCCATGGAACATCCAATACTATTCCTTTCGGTAATTTTGGAACAACTCGGGTGGATCAGTCATTCAATGGACGGCATTGGTAAAGCTGCTCTTATGAGACTGTCGCAACCCCACATCACTTATGCATGGTTTATAATGGCATTCCTCATCTTGGTGCCGAAACTGACCATGGGAAAAAATATAGAGATGATCCCCGGCAAGGGGCAGAATTTCTGGGAAGCCTTAATCGGCGGCATGGAAGGGTTCATGGCCGATACCATGGGTAAGGAAGGCGCAAAAATGATGTTTCCCATGCTCGCGACATTCGGACTGTTCATTATTGTCAGCAACCTGGTCGGCCTCATGCCCCTCTTTATGTCTCCGACCGCCAACCTTAACGTTACACTCGCCTGCACGATAATTGTTGTGACCACAACACATATCCTCGGGGTCAAGTTTCACGGGGCTGCTTACATCAAACATTTTATGGGGCCTATTCCATGGCTCATACCATTAATGTTTCCTATTGAAGTTATCAGCCATGGCGCCAGGCTTCTTTCACTTTCCTTGCGTCTTTTTGGTAATATCATGGCAAAAGAAGTCCTTTTAGGCATTCTCTTCCTGCTTGCAGGCGCCTACTTTGCACCCCTGCCGATTCTGTGCCTCGGCATCCTGGTATCGGTTGTTCAGGCCCTGGTTTTTGTGCTGCTTTCCATGCTTTATTTTTCAGGCGCAATGGAACATGCACATTAAAACAGTAAGCTGCATCGATTGAAAAAAAGAAACAGGGATGAAATTTTGTTCAATTTATTTACGACCTGTTTCTGACCCGGATAAACTGGAAATTTCTAAAGGTACTGGACTATTTTCAGTACCCCCTGAGTGATATAAGTACCTTCACGAAAATATATTCCGCTGGAAACGCGCAGAATATATTTTATAAGGTACTAAACAGTTAAACAATAAAGTTATTAAGAAGAAGGCCATACATAAAACCTTAGAAAGGAGGAACACTCATGAAGAAACTGACCGTAAGATCAATTTTATCAGTGCTGATGGTAATGGGCCTTGCAACACTTGCATGCGCGGCTGAAGGCGCCGGCGTTAGTGTAAAAGACCAGGCGCTCTACTTTATTGCAGCTGCTCTGGCAGTTGGTATCCCCGGCGCCGGTTGCGGCATCGGTATGGGTACTGCAATCAACGCCGCATGCTCCGGCATTGCCCGTAATCCTGAGGCAGGTGGTAAAATTCAGGTCAACATGATCATCGGTCTGGCTCTGATCGAGTCACTGACAATTTATGGCTTGGTTATCGCCCTGATCCTGCTGTTCATGTAAGATTTACAAGATTACGATCCAGCAGCAAGATCACCAAGTGATGTTAAAGAGGCCGCAGAAATTCTGCGGCCTCTTTTTTTTTGTTAGACTTTATCAGTTTGTAATAATGTTTGTAGGGCACTATGTCCGATGTTCTGATCAAACCGCGACGCGAAAAGGGAGAGCCTGCCTTAAAGGGACCGGGACTTCTGGTTGTAACTCCATCAGAAG